>JAAZXD010000047.1 GCA_014240355.1 Roseibacillus sp.
GGGCGCGCACCATGAGCACTTCCACGAGGTTACCGCTGCTGAACTGGTAGTCGACAACCGGGCCCGCGCCGCTCCAGGTGATGAGGTCGGCTGAAACCTCGGCAGTGACCCGCACATCGTCGGCTCCCTTCAGGCGGGGGAACTGCAGCACCAGGTAGTTGTCGGTCTGCCCGTCGACCTCAAGGGAGGCCACCGCAGGCAGGAAGAGGTTGCCATCGGAGGAATCGCTGGGATCACCGCCCACCGCATACTCCAGCAGGGCGCTCAGGCCATCGCGATCGAGGTCGCTTTCTTCCTGCCCAGCTGCGAGGCCATTCGTGCTGAGCCAGTCTGCCAGGGAGATGCGGTCCTCGCCACCCGGGGTGCCACCCACCTCCCGGCTCGCCCGCCAGTTCAGCGGATTGGTGAGATGGACGCCGGTCACAGGACAGGCAAGGGTGAGTGAGTAGCCATGCCCGTCGGCCGCCTCGGACCAGGGCGAAGTGTCGGAATAGGCGAAGTCCTGAATCGTCTCGCCCGTGGTGTCGTTACTCAGCGTGATGTTTTCTCCTCCGTTGGAAAGATCCGTGCCGTTCTGGAAGGCCCCTGCCACGGGCAGTCCGGGTCCATGGCGAAACACGAAGGCGGCGGCATTCTTCACGATGAGAATGCGCTCTCCCGGGTCCAGCGCAAAGATCTCCGAGTCGCTGCGAAAGTTGAAATCGATCCCATCCTCAAAAACCACGTTGCTGAGATCGATTGGCGTGGATCCCACGTTCAGGAGTTCAATGAATTCGAAGTCCCCCCGGTTGTTGTAGCCTGCGGCGAGTTCCTCCGTAGAGGGGGAGCCGGGGCGGTAGTGCAGCTCTGAAACAACCAGGTTGTCCGCTCCTGCTTCCTCGGTCCCGACCACGAAAAGAGCTTCGGTCAGAGCCGACCACTCACCGCCATTACTGCGGACCCGCGCCTTCAATACGCCGGTGGAACTCAGAGTGACCGGTCCGGTGTAGGCAGTCCCCAGCGGGGTACCCGTAAGGGTTTCCCGGGGATCGCGGCCATCCATGGTATAGTAAATTGTGCCGCCATCGGGGCTGGTGACGGAGAGAGCGAAATTCTGTGTCACGTTGCCCCCATGCGGGCTGAAATCAGGGGCGTTGGTGGCGGGGTACCAACCGCGATTCTGGAACTGGCGGAAGACGGTGTTGGTGCGGCGCCGGAGGTAGCCTCTGACAATGCGGTTGCGCTCTGCCAGCCACTCGTTGCCCCGGGTGTATGGTTGCCCAGGGCGCTTGTTGTCGCCCCAGCGGGCGGATTCAGCACGAATAGCGCGGTCGATGATGTTGAGTCGTTGGCTGTAGTGCGCGATTGCACGGGAGGGGGAGAGTTGTCCCCCATTGAAGAACTCCCGCCGCACGATGTCGGCGAAGATGAGCTTGTACTCCTCATTGGCCATCAGACGGTGCTGAAAGCCGGTGGGTTTGCCGCCATTGTTACGACCCGTGGCGTCGTCGTTTTCACCCTTGAGCACGTGCTCGGCATCCCACGAATGAAAATGCCACCTGGCACCGCGGACGCGGCGGTTGAAACTGGCGTACCAGTTGTGTTGATCCCAGTCGGTATTGCCGCAGAAATAGTTCACGATCATGTATTTCGCGAAGTCCTCAAGATCGAGCATGCTGGTTGCTCGCTGGAAGTGGCCCTGGTTGGAGAGATCCGCGTTGAGGACGCTGGAGAGTCTGTTGTAGTTGGAACTGGAACCGCTGATGACAGTGCTCCCCGAGTGCTTGACCACGTCGTAGTCGTCATTGTTGCCGCCGAAGTACTCGGCCGCGAAGTTATCATCCGGACGCTCGTGAATGGTGTGCATGCCCCAGTAGATGCCCGCCACGTAGACGTGCATGTGGCGCCCATGGGGAGCGGTTCCCCCGAGAGCGTTCTGCAGATCTGCAACATACTGGTCCCTGACATACTGGCCGAGGACTCGCTGGCTGTGGCTGGGGTGGTTCCACACGTTGTTGAGGCGGCCGTCCACCACCAGGGTGTCAAAGCGATCGGTGGCGTCACTGCCGAATGGAATCCAGGGTTTGTCGAAGACCTTGTGTCGAAGATCACCGTTGGTGAATTTGACACGCATGGAAAGGTGGTTGCTCTTCCAGCGACCGGTTGACGATCCGCCCACGATTTGGACGGTGCCGTCGATCTGAAATCCCTGTTCGGAATTTGGACTGGCGGGATCCCCGTTCGGATTGATGAATTCAATGGAGCAGCCCCTCTCCACGCCTTCTCCCGAAATGTAGATTCCCCCGTTGCCCCACATGTCGGCGAAGGGGAGAGAGATGGAGAGGGTGGGAATTTCCAGGAGGTCGTCTGCCACACAGCGACTGGACGGATTGGAGTGCTCCGTCACCAGGGTGTTCATATCCCAGTCCGGACCCGGGTTTCCCCAGTTGGCCCAGGATTGACTGGGAGTGCCCTGCTGCAGGACCTGATCGGCAAAGAGATAGGTTTGCGTGTCGACATTGGTAGATTCGTGATCGTCCTTGAAGGCGAAGGCGCGGAGCACGGTGGTGCGGGAGATTGTCAGGGTGGCACTGGGAGGAGTGTTGGTGTCCGGGGCATCGACGCGCAGGCCATTGAGAGGGCTGAGGGTGGGGACCGTGCTGTTGGTGGTATAGATGATGCTCGCGCCAGGAGTGGCGGAGCTGATCACCACACTTTGCGGTGTGTCATAGAATCCGCGGTCGATCGAGAAGCGGGTATCGGCCACGAATCCCTGCACCGCGCCGGGATCGTTGGCGGAATCAGGAGTGGGGGTGAGAAAAAAACCGGATTGAAGCGGTTCCTCGTTTCCGTAGAGGCCGAACGACACGTCCTCGGTCTGGACGGGATAGGGGTTGAACTGGTGGACGATCTCAACTTCACCCTGTCCGGCGGGCCGGGTGAGGGCGAGAAACCCACCGCTTTTTTCCAGCGCGAAGGAGGTGTGAAGCTCATGGCCGGAAACTGTCCGGTCCTTGGTGGAAGCGAAGAGGACGAGGAAACTGTTTCCCTCCATGGCATAAACCGGAAAGGTCCATTTGGTCAGGTCGTTGGGATCGTCGGTGAGATGCCAACCCGTGATGGGGACGGGCTGATCGTTCGGATTCCAGAGTTCGATCCAGTCGGAGCTCTCCCCGTCTTCATCAAGGAGAGTGGATTGGTTCTGCGCCATGAATTCATTGATGACCACATTGGAAAGGTTGCTGAAGTCAGGCCTGCTTCCGGGGTCGCCCGGGTCACTCCCGGCGGAAACTTCCATCCCGTCGTTGAAACCATCCCCATCGGAATCCTCAAGGCGGGGGCTGGTGGAATGAGTGTTGACCTCGGCACCGTCGGAGAGGCCGTCGTTGTCACTGTCCTCGGCCAGGGGATCGGTGTTGTGGGTGCCGAGTTCCATTCCATCAGACAGCCCATCGTCGTCACTGTCGGCATCCGCGGGATCGGTGTTGTGGATATTGAACTCGGGTCCGTCATCGACCCCGTCGTTGTCCGAGTCGGCATCGTTGGGATCAGTGTTTCTGTTGAACTCCTGGATGTTGGTCAGGCCGTCGGGTTCAAGGTCGCCGGTCTCGGTCTCTCCGAGATCACCGAAATTCAGGATTTCCCATTCATCAGGCAGGCCGTCTCCGTCCGTGTCGCCAGCGGCGCAGGCGCCTGCGGTCACAAGCATGAATGTGGCAGCGATAACGGAGCAGGTGCTGAATCGAGACATCGAGTTGGGGGGTGACTCTCAGAAACGGGAAACACTAGGCCCTGTTGTCAGTTGCGGAAAGGGGAAAAGCCCTGTTCCCACGACCGATCGGCGGCCGGAGCATTTCTCTTCAGACAACTGCCCGTCCGGGTTCGCAGACCTCCCTGCCTCAGGAGAGGTGGGCCTGCCATCGATCAATCTCCCCGCGCACGTTTTCGATTGAAGGTGCGCCCGGATTGGTGCGCGATCGCAGGGCGGTCTCGAGATCGAAAACCTCTCCGGCGTCAGTGCCGAATGCCTCAGAGATGGCAGGGAGGTCCAGATGGTTCAGCGGGGTATCTTGTTTTTCCGCGGTTGCCACCGCCTTTCCAACGATTTCGTGAGCCTCACGGAATGGAATGCCCTTGCGGACGAGGTAGTCGGCGAGGTCGGTGGCCAGGAGGACCGGATCACCCGCAGCCTGGCGGCAACGCTCCTCGTTGATCTCCATGGCGGTGATCATCTCGGCGTTCACTTCGAGAGCAAGGGTGACTGTCTCGATGGAATCGAAGAGCGGTTCCTTGTCTTCCTGCAGGTCACGGTTGTAGGTGAGGGGAAGTCCCTTGAGGGTGGTGAGGAGGGTTACAAGATTGCCTGCCAGCCGGCCCGCCCTGCCACGGGTGAGTTCGCACGCGTCCGGGTTCTTCTTTTGCGGCATCAGTGACGACCCCGTTGTGTGTGCGTCGCTCAGGGCGGCAAAGCCGAACTCCACACTGCACCAGAGGATGAGATCTTCGCTGAGGCGTGAAAGATGGATGCCGAGCAGGGAGATGGCGAAGAGAAGCTCCGCGATGTAATCGCGGTCTGCAATGGCATCCATCGAATTGGTGGACACTCCCTCGAAGCCGAGCTCCTGTGCGATGGCGTGACGGTCGAGGTTGATGGTGGAACCAGCGAGGGCTCCGGATCCGAGCGGGCAGATGTTGAGGCGTCTGCGACAGTCGCGCAGGCGCAGTTTGTCGCGCTCCAGCATCTCGACATAGGCGAGGAGGTGGTGACCAATGGTGACGGGTTGGCCGCGCTGGAGGTGGGTGTAGCCGGGTACCACTGCCGCAGCGTGATTCCCTGCCTGGGAGAGCAGGGCGTGTTGCAGGCCGGTGCCCAGCACGAAAAGGTGATCGATGGAGCTGCGGCAGTAGAGGCGGGTATCGGTGGCAACCTGGTCATTGCGGCTGCGCGCGGTGTGCAACTTGGCACCTGCCGGGCCGATCTTCCTGGTGAGGGCGGCCTCAATGTTCATGTGGATGTCCTCCAGTTCAATGGAGAACTCAAACTCACCCCTCTCGATTGCCTTCTCGATTTCGCGCAAGCCGGTTTCGATCTGTGTGAATTCCTCTTCGCTCAGAAGTCCCGCGTTCATCTGAGCCCGGGCGTGAGCAATCGATCCGGCAATATCGTGCGGGTACAGACGCCAGTCGTAGGAGATCGACTCTCCATAGCGTTGTAGCAGATCAGCGGTTTGCTGCGCGAAGCGGCCCTTCCACATGCGGGAAGTTTCAAGTTTCAGGTTTCAAGTTGCAAGTCTAGTGGCGAAGATTGCCACAAACTCCCCGGGGTTCCCGAAAAATCACCCTCCACGGGAGAAACGGGTCTGGGAACGGGGCGGGGTAGCGCACCAGGGGTGCAATACTTGTTAGATGTCGATAAAATCGCTATCCTTGGGGTTCTGTTCGGCGGAATCCCGGGTCCCGGTCGGGGGATCGATGATTCGGATCCGCCCCTTGAGGTAGTGGCCGAGGCGCCCGCGGATGGCGTGGCGCGCGGGCGGAAAGAGGAGGAGGAAGCCCACCGTGTCAGTCAGGAAACCCGGGGTGAGGAGGACCGCTCCCGCCAGGAGGATGAGGAGGCCGTCGAGGGCTTCCCGGTGGGGGAGTTGTCCCCGCCCCATCGCCTGTCTGAAATTGGCGAGGGTCCTGGCACCCTGTGATCTGGTCAGGGCCGCCCCGATCACCGCTGTGAGAAGAATAACGGCGAGGGTGGCCGGGAGGCCGATCCGGACACCGATCCTCAGGAAGAGGAACAGTTCCACAATGGGGACGAGGATGAAGAGAATGAGGAGCTTGAAGAACATGGAGCAGTGAGGAGAAGGCTGCCTCCGTGGCAGATTAAGGCCACAGGGCCTAAAGTCAAAGATGCTCCTGAATCGACAGGGGGGCGCAGCTAGGCAATTTCGATGATGGCCTTGACGGTTCCGCGACTGGTATCGGTAAAAGCTGCAAATTCCGTGGGGACGTCGTCGAAGGTCAGGCGGTCGGTGATCCAGATATCGGTGTCGATCTGGCCGTCGGCAATGAGGCTGATGATCTTCCCGAAGTCGGCAGGCAGGGCGTTTCGGCTGGCGAGGAGGGTGAGTTCACGACGGTGGAAGACGGGAGCGTGGGGGAAGGAGAGAGTCTCAGTGGTGATGCCCACGTAGATCACCCGGCCGGTAAAGGCGGCATACTCGAAGCAGGTTGACATCGACCTGACACTTCCGGTGGCATCGATGACGGCGTCCGCCAGTTCACCGCCGGTGATCTTTTCGAGCTCGGTGAGATGGGACCCTTCCGGGCTGAAGACGATGGTGTGATCGATCCCAAGCTTTTCCCGGCAGAATTGAAGACGACTTTCCACCATGTCCATCACGATGATCTTGATGTCGTGAAGCCGGAGAAATTCCAGAACAGCCAGGCCGATGGGGCCCGCTCCGATCACAAGCACCGTTTCTCCTGGCTGTGGATCGGCCCGGATCACCGCGTGGTAGCCGATGGCGAGGGTCTCGACCAGGGCCAGCTGGTCGTAGGAGAGATTGTTGCCGGGGTGGAGCTTGTGAGCGGGGCAGATCCACTCGGGGCGCAGTCCGCCGTCAGTGTGAACTCCCAGAACCTGCACTCCGGGACAGCAGTTGCTGTGGCCCTTTTTGCTGGTGGCGGAGGAGGGATCGTTTACGTAGGGCTCAAGGGAACACTTGTCACCGACCCGGACATGGTCCACTCCCCCGCCCACCGCGAGGACCTCCAGTCCTAATTCGTGCCCGGGGATGCGGGGGTCGGTGCCGCAGATGCCCATGCGGTGGGTGCGTACCAATGCCTCCCCGGGGCCGGGGGCCGGGGGATCGGGCAGGTCGATCATGGTGATGACCTCGGGCCGGGTGAATTCGATTGCTTTCATGGCAGTTGGTGAATTGGTGCAGGGCGGAAGGGAGAGGGTAAAGGCTTCTCAGGAAGCGTTCAACCAAGACCGGGTCGATTGGGCCACGGCATCATCCCGTCTTGCCTTTTCCCATCACAAGGCGTCACACCGATTCCACGATGACGTTCCCATATGCGGTGGGATCGCCGGTGCGAATGAGACCGATGGCTTTGGGGACGCGGGTCTTGAACTCAAGGTGCGGTTCGCGGGTGATCTGGGCATCGGAAAAGGTGGCGAAGCACTCGTCGAATGCCGCGATGGTCTCCGGCGGATTGGTGTTGAGGAATTCCTGGGCCTGTCGGATGTGGCCGACCTTGAAATTGGGCTGGAGAAGCTTGAGGACATCGAGGACGTTGGGAATGCCGCGGGTGAGAGCGAGGTCCACGGTTTCGATTTCGCTCCAGTAGGGGAAGGCCCAGTCGCAGATGACCAGGGTATTGGTGTGGCGGATGCGGGCGATGAGATCGAGAACGTGGGGATTGAGAATACCTTCCTGGAGCATGGACTGTCTGATGGTGGTTGGGAGCGTGGTGTGACACCTTTCGCCGGGGGAGTCCAAGTCTTTTTCCCGTTCCCGGAGCATCCCGGGGAGGGTGGGCAGCCGTCAACCGGGGCAGGGTGGTTCGTGAAATAAGAAGCCTTCCCTGCCGGAACAGGAAAGGCTTCCAGGATCCATGGGGAAGATTGCTGCCTACACGTCCTTCCAGCTCCGGTCCGCGGCGGAAGCCAGGACGGCATCGCAGACCTTGGCGGTCTCGAGGGCGTCGCGGAAGGTCGGGTGACAGGGCTCTCCGCTGCTGAGGGAGGACAGGAAGTCGGCCACCTGGTGGACGAAGGTGTGCTCATAGCCGATGCAGAGACCGGGAACCCACCACTTGTCGAGGTAGGGGTGGTCACCGTCGCTGACGTGGATGCTGCGCCAGCCGCGGACCTGCCCCTCGTCGGAGTGGTCGAAGTACTCCAGGCGGTTGAGGTCGTGGAGATCCCAGCGGATGGAGGCGTTCTCGCCATTGATCTCAAGGGTGTAGAGGGCCTTGTGACCGCGGGCGTAGCGGGTGGACTCGAAGAGACCGAGGGACCCGTTGGCAAAGTGGCAGTGGAAGAGGCAGGCGTCGTCAATGGTGACGGCCTGTTTTTCCCCGGTAGCGGTGTGGACGCGTTCCTTGATGAAGGTCTCGGTTACCGCGGAGACGTCACTGATGCTGCCATTGAGCCAGATGGCGGTGTCGATGCAGTGGGCCAGCAGATCACCGGTCACGCCGGATCCGGCGGCGGCGGCGTCAAGGCGCCAGAGACCTTCCCCCCCCTGCGGGAGCTCTTCACTGATGGTCCAGTCCTGCAGGAAGTTGGCGCGGTAGTGGAAGATCTTTCCCAGTTTGCCGGAGTCCACGATCTGCTTTGCGAGGGTGACCGCCGGGACGCGGCGGTAGTTGTACCAGACCGTGTTGGGCACACCGGCCTTCTCCACGGCCTCCACCATGGGCTCGCTTTCTTCCGCCGTACGGGCAAGGGGCTTTTCGCAGAGGACCATTTTGCCGGCCTCCGCGGCTGCGATGGCGATGGAGGCGTGGGTGTCGTTGGGAGTGCAGATATCGATCGCATCGATGTCGTCGCGGGCCACCAGGGCCTGCCAGTCGGTCTCCACGGATTCGAAGCCCCATTGACCGGCGAAGGCATTGGCACGCTCCTCGTTGCGGGCGCAGATGGCCTTGAGGACCGGGCGGTGTTCCACGTCGGGGAAGAAGTCGTTGACGCGCTTGTATCCGTTGCTGTGGGTGCGGCCCATGAAGCCGTAGCCGACAAGGCCGATGTTGAGTGGTTTCTTTTCGCTCATGCTCGAGTTTCTCTTAGAGTTTCCAGGTTGCGGGCGGACTTAATCCCAGCCGTGGGCGTCGCGAACGTCGATCATGGACTTGAGGATGGCATTCCAGGTTTCGGGTTTCTCAAGGGTTTCGTTCGGGAACATGCATCCATCCCAACAGATGTGCTGGATCCCGCGGTCCCGGGCACCCTCAAGCCAGTAGCCGGCGCACCTGGCGATATCGAGTTTGCCGTTGGGGTCGTCAGCGGGGCAGTGCTTGCCGGTCTTGTCATGGCTGCCGGCGCCGTGCACTTCGCCGTCGTTCTGGGCCACGTGGAAATCGATGGTCCAGGGGCGGAGGGCGGTGGTGACCTTTTCGTAGGCGGCCCAGAACTCCTCCTCGCTGTGGTCCTTCTGCAGAAGGCCGTCCTCAGGGGCATTGTAGCCGAGCATGAAGGTGTAGGTGTGGGCGAGATCGGCCTGGAATCCGAGGGATTCCGGCATGCCGACTTCTTCCATGAGAGCGACGGCGGCTTTCCAGGAATGGAGACCGGCCCAGCAGACTTCACCTTCGGCGGCCAGGCGTTCGCCGTGGTCGGCAGCGATCCTGGCGGCTTCCTTGAAGGTAGCCGCGATGCGCTTGAGGTTGGTGGCGGGATCTTCGAGGAATTTGGCAACGCCGAATTCCGCGGAATCGATGCGGATGACTCCGTATTTGCGGGCACCATGTTCATTGAAGACCTTGGCGATGCGGCAGGCCATCTTGACGGCGTCGAGGAACTTGGCTTGTTGCTCGTCGGAGCCCATGGCGGAGTCGCCGACGGTGCCGGGCCACACGGGTGCGACGAGGGAGCCGATATCGAAGCCTTTGCCCTGGATCAGGTCGGCGATGCCCTTGAGTTCGTCGTCACTGGCCTCGGGATCGGTGTGAGGCAGGAAGAGGAAGTAATCGATCCCGTCAAACTTCTGGCCATCGACCTCGGCGGCGGCGGTCAGTTCAAGCATGCGCTCGAGCGAGATGGGTGGTTCCTGGCCTTCCTCGTCGCCCTTGCCGACGAGTCCGGGCCACATGGCGTTGTGCAATGCTGGTTTGCTGGGCATGATTAAGAGATGTGTGATGTTAAGTAGAGCAGCGATTGAGCGGTGCGGTCCACTGCTGCCGGGAGGGAACCTAGAGGGTGAAGGGCGGGACGGGGAAGGGAAAAAGTTCCCTCCCGGGTTCCCGTGAAAACCACTAGGTGTGATCCTCTTCGCGGGCGCGGCGGAGTTGCTGCCTGGCCCGGTGGTGCATGAGCACGGCGCCGAGATAGCCGGAGAAGGCCAGGACTCCGAAGACCAAACCCAGCTTTCCGGCGAGCAGGGTGCCTTGGATCATCTCCTCGTAGGTGGCTTCGGAGAGGGAGGGGTCGTCGGTCAGTTGGACGGTCTGGCGGAGGCGATTGAGGGTGGATCCCATGCCCAGGATGATGGAGAGGGCGAGAAGGAGGCCGCAGCACCAGAGAATGAGGAGCCAGCGCCGCTTGGTCCTACGGAGTTGCTGGACGGATGGCTTCCCGTTCATTTCCACTTGCCAGGGTTCGTCATTACGAAGGGCAGGGAGTCCAGCAGGTTCGTAGCGGGGGCTCTGTTCGGGGGAGCGTCGACCTGTTTACCCGGTTTTGTAGGCGCCCATTTCGGGGGCGTCGGGCTGGGTTTCGGGGCCGAAGTAGCGGAGGCAGACGAGAGGTTCGGTATCGGAAGTGTTCTCAAAGGTCACCCCGTCCCGTGCGGCCGCCTCAGTGGCGAAGAACTCGTCCTGGGAAAGTTCGTTGAAGCGGAGAAGTTTGGGGCAGTTCAGGCGCAGCTTGTTGGCGTGGCCCTCACCCTGCACCACGATCAGACCGTAGGCTCCGCCATCCCTGACGGTGCACGTCTGGCCGGGTTCCACGGTGAGCTCCTTGGCAGTGAAGAGCTGTTCCCCGTCAATCTTCCCGTAGACAATCCATTTGTCGTGGTAACCATCTTCCTGCCCGGAAGTGACAGGTTCAAGGTAGTGGTTGTCCTTGAAGGTTGGATCGAGGTTTTTCTCCCAGTCGAGCTGGTCGATGATGAAGTCGATGTCTTCATGTTTGTCCTCAGGCATGTCCTTGACGAGGAGGGACCAGGGAACTTCCCGGCCCTCCACCAGATTTTGGTACATGCCGAAAACGTCGGAGCCCCATTGCGGTTCGTAGGTGCAGAGGGAACCCGGCGCGTGCAGGACACAGGGGTCGATGAGCCAGCCGGTTCCGGGTTGCAGCTTGTAGGCCTTGGAGAGTTCGAGGATCTTGTTGTCGCCCTTGTGCCAGTTGGCAATGCAGTCGTGGACCTGCTGCCGGGTGGTGCCGGGTTCAAAGCCCATGAAGGTGTAGGGGAAAGTTGTTGCGGACATTGTTGTGCTGGGGTGGGAAGTAGTAGGACTCTGGCTTACCTTGCTGGCCAACAAGGGCGGCCTGCTCGGCATTCTGATGCATGTGATGGGGAATCGGGCCCATGTTGTCGAAGAACTTGGAATACACCGGCCACTTGCCGTACTTGTCCCAGATGGCAGAACCGATGAGGTCGGCACCGCATTCGGCCACCGCATCGCGCAGGGTGAAGCGCTCTTTTCCCACCACCACGTAGGAAAGCCCTTCGTCTGCTACGCGGCCTTCGTTGGCGCACTCGGTTGTGGAGGCGAACCAGCGTTCGTCAATTCCCCCCCGGCTCAGGCCGTAGGCATAAGTGTCGTCGGGGTGGAGCTTGATCCGCAGTCCAGGCTGGAGGAAGGAGCGGGGCACCCAGGTCGGGGCGAGACGAAGGAGGCCTCCGGTGTCTTCAAGGTGACCGTCCACGAGGCTGCGAACGTTACTGGAGGCAGTAGTGAGGTCTTCGGTCGTGCGGGGATGACTCATGATGTCAAGGGAGTGAGTGATGAGGGGAAAGGGGAGAGTGAATCCGGGTTGTCGACGCGGACGGCCTGCTCCGCGGCAGAGAGTGAAGGGGAGGGCGGTGCCGGATGCACGATTTTTCGAGGGGAGGTGGTTTTCTTCCACGGCCTGCGGGCCGTGGGATTGGTGTCGGTGGCAAGATTCCCCCCGGGAGTGAGGCGTCAGGCCGAAATGAGACTTCTTGCCGGGAGCCTGCGCGGGGAGATCAGCGTGTGGTTGAATCTGAACTGGTCGGGGCTCGCCTCGTTCAGGCTGTGAAACTCCAGTTCACCGCCACCTCCACGGTGGCTCCGGTGTCCGAAGTGATGGTGACATCCTCGGACCCACCAGGAACAATGGAGACCACCGCGCCGAAATCGGCGGGAATGGCGGTGACGGCCTGCACGATCCGCAGGGAGACCACTTCGTCCCTTGAAAAGGACCGGGTGGTGGGAATGTTCTCCCCGTCCAGCCTGTCTTCCCGTGAGCTGGTCACATTGTCGGCAAAGTGTGAGCACACCTCCTCCAGGCCGAGTCGTCCGAGGTGCCGACCGTCCCAGGGAGCCTCCCGCCGGCCGCCATTGGAAATCCAGAACAGGGTAGCGGGAAAGTCGGCAGGATTCTTGAGCGAAAACCAGACGCAGCCGTCGAGGACGGCGGCGGTCCAGGCAAATGGTTGCTCCTTGCTCGCCTCCTCGTTGACGAGCATGACGAGATCCTCGAATCCCTGGCGCGCCGGGTAGCGGGTAAGGTCGGTGGTTCCCGCGGCAGAGACCTGATCCGGGGCGGAAGGCGGTTCCGTTGCAAGGGGAACTTCTCGCAGGTCGGTAAACCGTGCACCCGGAACAAGGGCCTGGTATTCGTGGTTGGCGGGGTCGGAAAAGAGCCCCGGATTGACCGATGCCCACCGGAAGGGAGAGGTTGTGACCCGGCCCTGACCTTCTGCCAGACCGGAGAAATCGAGGATGGGATGGGTTCCGTAACTGAAGCGCCCCTCTGCTCCCGAGATGCGGTGTTCGCAGTAGACGGCGGCATGTCCGGATTTCAACCGGAGGACCTTTTCGACCCGTCCACCCACGTCACCCGGGTCAAGGGCCAGGTGAAGGAGGCCCTCTTCCTGTTTCACCAGGGACCATTCCGCATTGGCGGTGTCACCGTGGGGATCACCGTTGTCCTGCGGACCGAAGGGAAGGCAGAAGAAGTCCCCCCTCAGATACTTGAGCAGGTTGGGAAGGCTTCCCTCAAGTTCGTCCGGTTTCCAGGGTGCGAGCGCGTAAGGAGAGAACTCCGAGCCACCGGAACGGAAGATGACGGGAGCCAGCATTCCTG
>JAAZXD010000480.1 GCA_014240355.1 Roseibacillus sp.
CCCCGGCAGGGTTGAGATCTCGCTCCGTGAACTGAGCGGGGCCCATTGTCGAGTCACTCACGGAGCCCCTCCGCCATGTCTGCAAGTCACCTCCTGCAGGCACTTCCCAATCAACTCAACCTGCGGTGCGACGTGATGGTAAAGCCGGATGCCGCCCCGATCCGGTTCCTCCTCACTCTCCAGAGCTATTTTCTCTGGCGGATCTGTCATCAGCGGTATCGTTGCGAAAAGAGTATCCCCTCACCGGAGGCGATCAGCAGGGAAGGGATCCCCCTCCTGCCAAATTCCTTTGGAATGGGACCAATTGAGAACAGGCGGGCGGGAACCGACATGGGAAGCTGATAGCGGAGGCTCCACCGAGGGCACGTCATGTTGATCCCAACTTACTGAGTGCTCCGCGCTCCGTACCGTGCCTACTCCAACCCCCCCTTCCTTGCCTTTGTGAAGACGGGAACAGCCGCCTCCTGAAACTTCAGTCTCAAAAGCGACTTCCATTCAATAAACCACCTTAGAATTCACCTCCTCCGCACTGCTCCTGCTAGACATTTGCCGCAGTCTCGGTAACAAGCTCCGAAATGATAACGATCTCTCCGCTGGAGACAGCTCTCCTCATTCATGAAGCCGACCATCAATGTTGCTGAGACAGTGGCTCCCGATGGGGCGACGTTCCGCCTCTGTTCGCATGATGGTGAGTTCTTTCTCTACATGAACGAGCGGCAGGTTATGAGCACCACCATGACGCACTCCGAATTGCTGCTTGCCGATCTCGGATGCGATTTTCGTGATGGCCGCAAGAGCCCCAACGTCCTAATCGGTGGCCTTGGGCTTGGTTTCAGCCTCCGCCGTTGCCTGGAGCTTGGCGGGAGCGATGCACGCATCGAAGTGGCGGAGTTGCTGCCTGAGATCATCGTGTGGAACGGGGAGTGTCTCGCTGGTCTCAACGACGGGATTCTTGCAGATCGAAGAACGCGAATCATCGAGGGAGACGTCTACCAGCTAATCCAGGTGGCCGCGAAGAAGGCGTCGCCCTATGACGCGATCCTTCTCGACGTTGACGATGGCCCCTCGTCACTCCTGCAACCAGGAAACGCCCGGATCTATCGACGGGAGGGTTTGCAGACCATCAAGCGCGCGCTCACATCCGGAGGCCGGGTCGCCTTTTGGGCCGCGACCGCAGAGCCCGGGCTCCTGCGTGATCTACGACAGACCGGATTCACGGTCGAAGAACTCGCGGTTGCGAAGCACCCCCGGGCCAAACAGCGACGACATCGGATCTATCTCGCGGAGCGACGGGATTGATCGAGATTGGTTGGGGGTGGACGCTGAGATGCGCCAAAGGCCTTTCGAAGACAGGATCGATTCAGATGACTTGAATCGTGCCCATTCTGACCATCCGGAAGGCGTGGGGGCTGCCTCCAGGATCGGACCCACTCAAAGTGGACGATCTGGGATTGACTCTATCACCGGTTGACTGGTTGACAGGGCAGTTCGGCGGCACGAGTCTGAGGGTTGGGATGCCTGACTAGAAGGAGATCGTTTCGCAGAGATCAAAGCCCCCTCACCAGGAGCAGCCCCCGCCGGCAGGTCAGCGCACTGCGGGAATGCTTGCTGAAAATCGGGGCCGTAATCGTGCAAAGCACTCCTTCATGAACGATCCGGGCTAACTCATTGGGACCGCTCATGATCAGAGGACGGCCTCAGGACAAATTCTCCAAGGATCTGGAAATCAAAGGATTATATCGTTATTCAGATTCTGGATGGGACGATGAGCGACAGAAAAAAAAACATTCCCGTCTGAGGTTGATGATTGACGCGTCTTGGTGTTAGTTCCTCACCCATTCCATGCCTGAACCCACCTCCGATCTTCCTCCCGACCTTCTCGACTTGCAGTGCCTCAGCCCTCAGGAGGTCAGAATCCTCCACGAAGAGCTAGGCATTGCGTCTCTCGACACCCTCGAAGCCGCTTCCAATTCCGGGAAGGTCGAAGCCTTGCCGGGGTTCGGAAAAGAGAGCGTGAAAAAGATTCTCCGCGAGCTCGACGACCGCAAGCGTCTGTCTGGCCGATTTCTGCGCGCCGACGTGGCGCCAGTCGCGGAGCAAATCGTCGGAATTTTGCGCAGTCATCCCGATGTCACCGAAGCCGAAGTGGGCGGGACCTACCGACGCGAGCGAGAGACTGTCGATGATCTCCACTTTCTGGTAGCCACGACAAGGCCCACCGATGTGACGGAGTTCTTCACGGAGATCGAGGATATCCAACAGGTCATCCTGCAAAGCAATCGCAAGGCCGCGGTTCGTCTCAAGAACGGACTGCCCTGCGACCTCCGTGCCGTTACGCCTGCCGAGTGGCCTTTCGCCTTGTTACATTTTACCGGGAGCAAGGAGCACCTCCTTGAGCTTGCCTCTCGCGCTCTGAAGCAGGGGCTTACCTTGAACGAGTACCACCTCGCTCCGATCAACGGAGAAACTT
>JAAZXD010000481.1 GCA_014240355.1 Roseibacillus sp.
CCGCCACCTGCCGGACGGCGGGCCGGAGTACATGTACGACGTGGCCATGACGTACCGCGAGGAGGGCACGCCCCTCGTCGTGTTCGCCGGCAACGACTACGGCATGGGATCCTCCCGCGACTGGGCCGCCAAGGGCACCCGTCTCCTTGGCGTGCAGGCGGTGGTCACCAAGTCCTTTGAGCGCATCCACCGATCCAATCTGATCGGCATGGGCGTCCTGCCGTTCAACTTCGTCGATGAGGCTGACTATGACAAGGTCGCGGACCTTCATGATGCCACCTTCTCGATCACCGGGCTGAGCAACGATATCGCCCCCCGGAGCGAGGTCACCCTTACCGCCACCAGCGCGGATGGATCCACCATGGAGGTTCCGGTCGTGGTCCGCCTGGATACGCCGGTGGAGATCGATTACTACCGGGCGGGTGGAATTCTGCCCTACGTCCTGGCCCAGATTCTCGCAGGTTAAACGAGCCCGTCTGTTCGACATTGCCTGCCTTCTCCGTTATAGAGAAGGAACCCCCATGAGTTTCCAGATTCCGAGCTGCTTCCGGCAGAGTGTCATCCTGTTGGCACTGCTGCTCCTTGCCCTCTCGGGGTCCACCTCCCCGGCCACTCCGCTTCGAGTGGCCACCTTGAATGTAGAACTCGGTCTGGGGGCGCCCGGGAGCGCGGGATTCGAAGCCGTGCTCGATATCCTGGAACGGATCGATGCCGATGTGGTCGCTCTCCAGGAACTCAATCGACCCGACCTTGAGGGCGCGCCCACCCCGTTGGAAAGCCTGTCCTCCACGCTTGGTTATCCACACGTGCACATTGCCACCACACAGAGGGTTCTCGACTCCGGTATGCGTGCGGGATTCCTCAGTCGCTACCCCATCACCTCTGCCATCAACATCGTCCCCCCTCCGGCCGCCAGGGACATGGTACGCCAGATCCCGGCCATCGTGGTCGATATTCCGGCTACCGTCGCTGATCCCACCATTCTGACCCTGCACCTGAAGTGCTGTCTCGATCCGGACGATCCCTTTCGGAGGGCGGTCGAGTTGAAGCGGGCCAGGGACCACCTGGCGAGCCGAGGATTGACGGCACAGGACAATGTCATCGTTCTCGGCGATTTCAACCTGATCGGAAACAATCTGGTTTTCGAGGCGATTCCAGGTGGCCTGCCCACGACCTTCGATCTGGGTGATGATATCACCTTCCCGGTCAACTACCACATCGACCCGGCAGCCTACTTTCAATCCTGGTCCATGTCGGCCCTCGAGGCCCGGCAACTCAACGGGTCTTCCAGCACCCAGGGAAGCAACCGCCTCGACTTCATCCTCGTCACCTCGGCCCTGACTGACCGGATCCATGCCAGCGAGATCTACAACAGCGCACTCGATGTCAGCAACCGGGACGGTCTTTCCAAGTCAGGTTCACCCCTGCCCGAACGAACAAGTGGCAATGCTTCAGACCACCTGGCTATTTTTGCTGACTTTGAACTAACCTCCCGGGACGCCCTGGTCCTGCAGGTCTCACCCGCCGAAGTGGCGGAATCCGACCCTCCAGGAACAGCGGTCCTCACGATCGAACTTCCCTCCGCCCCCGGCCCGGGGGAGTCGATTGAGGTCCTCCTCAGTTCGTCCGCACCGGAGGAGGCAATTCCAGCGGAAACGACGGTCACCTTCCAACCCGGAGAGACTTCGCGGAACATCAATGTCGTGCCACGGACCGATGGCCGAATCGACGGATCACAGGAGGTCATCTTTACTGCAAGCTCAACGGGTTTCGCCCCCGCCACGACCCGCCTCATGGTGAACGACAGCTCCATTTCCCTCTACGAGATCAGCCAACTGGGAGAAGCCGCCAGCGAGGATTTCATTGGATTCGACGGATTCTCCGACCCCCTCCGCTGGACGACCTCCCGGGGTCACTGGCGGGGCCCCGATGACGGAAGCTCGGGAATAACCGGCCTTTACTCTTACGGTAACGACGGGTCACTGGGATTTCTCATCAACATCAATCCCGTCACTGCCACGGCCAGTTTCCGAAATGCCACCGGCCACACGATTACGGCCCTGAAGGTTGCCTACGATGCGGAACAATGGCGGGCATTTGAAGGGGGCAGAGCCGATACCATCACGGTGGAAGCCTCCATTGGCGGCAAGCTCACCCCCCTGCCCGCTCTCACTTTCACTGCGGATCACTCTCCCGGCAGTAACGGCCGCGTTCCAGATGGCCGATCCATCTCGCTCAAGATGGACCTTCCCGCCCTCTCCATCGCTTCAGGCGAGACCTTCCAGCTCAAGTTCACCGCGAATCCGGGACTCCCTCCGGGTTTCATGGAGCAGTCAGTCCGCCTCAATGAGATCCACTACGACAACGACGGCCAGGACACCGGCGAGTTCCTCGAGAAACACAATTTTTCAACAAAAGCATGGATTCTTGGTTCCTACTCGGATGCGGACGATCATCCCT
>JAAZXD010000482.1 GCA_014240355.1 Roseibacillus sp.
TTGATTCAGCGGGAGGGTCATGGGGAAGATTTTGTCTCCGAGGATGTGCTTGATCTCCTCCACGACGCGGGGGACGTCGGCGTTCTCCTTGTCGACGCCGTTGAGGACGATGAACTTGGGGATTCCCAGTCGGTCGGCCTCGGCCCACATGCGTTCCGTAATGAAGCCCAAGCCCGAAACTGCGTCGACCACGATGAGGGCGAAATCGGCAACGGCCAGAGCACCGAGCGAATCGCCGATAAAATCGGGAGAACCGGGGGCGTCGATCACGTTGAGTTCCACATCCATCCACTCCATGCGCAGAAGCGAGGAGTGAATCGAGATCTGGTGCTGGCGCTCATCCGCGTGATAGTCGGAAACGGTAGTTCCATCCGCGATGGTGCCCATGCGCTTGATGTTTCCGGTGTTGGCCAGCATCGCCTCACAGAGCGTGGTCTTCCCTGCCGAGGCGTGGCCCAATACGGCCAGGTTGCGGATGTCATTGAGTTTATGGTCCTTCATTTTTCCGAGGTGATTGAATTTATTTGCGAAATATGTGCTTCCAGATTCCTGGAGCATGGCAATCGCGAGGGGCCGAGGCAACATGAACCGTCTGACCTGCACAGGTATCACTTGGGAACTCCTGATGTCATGGAGCCCTTAAACAGGGGGACCCTTGTACAGGCCGTTCCGTGCGCCTTGAGATTCCAGTTACCGGGGAACCGTTCCCGTTACCTGCGCGGCGGCGGGAGGTCCGGGGTGCCTTCCCTCCGGGTGAGGTGGGACCGCAGGGAGGTCACCTCTTGTTCGAGCTTTGCGAGGCGGGATTCGACTGATTGCTTCCACTCGGGTTCTTCGTCGTCTGGTGCGGTGCCGGCAGACGGGGCTTCCGGAATCAGGTCGCTGTCGGGCGCATGGCCCGCTCCTTCATCTTGCGGGGAGGCGATCCGCTCGGAGAGGAGGTGCTCAAATGCTTCCACCCGCCGTCCACTTCCGGCCGGGATGCGCCGCACGAGTGGTCCATGGGGATACTCGATGAACCAGGTGAGAATCTCCTCGACCTCTTCGAGGGAGGTGAAGTGGTGGATGCGGTCCGTGCGCTGCCTGAGTTCGCCGGTAGTTTGCGCTCCCCGGAGGAGGAGGACGGTGAAGATCGCGCGTTCACTGTCCCGGAGGCTGAGAACATGTTTGAGGCAGTGCTCGTACTTGGAGGTGCGGCCGCCCATCACTTTCTCGATGAGGTGCTTTTCGGAAAGCGAGCGGAGAGCCTCCAGGATATCGGCGGCGTCAAGATCGGTAATGGGATATCGGCTGGAGCCTTGATTGCAGGCAGTGACCAGGGAGTTGAGGGAAAGTGGATAGGTATCAGGGGTGAGGATCTCCTTTTCGAGAAGGCAGCCCAGGACACGGGTTTCCTCAAAGGTGAGCTGGATTTCGGGAAAGTGCTGCATGGAAGTGACGTTTGACAAGCTGAGGTATTTAGTGGCGGGGGTCGAATCCGAACTCCGCGCCTTCAGGTTATCCGTCGCAGGTGTTCGAGTCGACGGGCCTGCCGGTGTCGTGACAGACGAAGGGGGCAGCGATTTCAGACTCGGTTTCGAGGTAGTTGAAGGTGAGTTCCTCTCCCACTGTGATGTCCCGCAGGGCAAACATTCGGCGCTCCTCAAGGCGGAGGTTGGGGGTGAAGGAGTGATTGAGGTAAAGGGCGTAGGCGTCCTCCACGTGCTGGTCGGGACCGACTTCGATACTGTCGCGCGTGCGGTCCGGGGTGGTTTCACCCCGGACGGTGTAAACCAGTTCCCCGCAGGCAAAGGCGAAGAGTGCGTAGGTGGCACGTTCACCGTCTGCATTCTCACTCATCCGAAAACAGTCGCTGCGATCGCTCATGAATGGAGGACCGGTTAACATCGCCCGCCCCCGGAGGCGAGTGCAATGCGAGGAGAGTGGGTGGAGGATCGTGGGCCGGAAAAGAGGAGGACATGCAAGGACCATGCATCCCTGAAGAATGTGAAACAGGGTGGAGGCCTCAGTTCCCCTGGAGGAAATTCTCGCTCATAATCACTTCACGCATGAGTGACCGCAACCTGTAATTCTCCCCGTCTGTCTTTTCAACAATGGCTTCTATCGTGAGAAGATCGGCTGGTCTCAGTTCCTTCGAGGTGGCATAGCGGAGGAGGTGAGCGGTAAAGGCACGGGCAAAGCGTCTGTCCTCCTTTACGAGAGATTGTTTGAAGAGGACTGCTCCGTCGAAGGGATACTTCTTCATCAGTGTTCCACTGGCATCGACGCTACGGCCATTGGGATACTTGTCCCGCCATCGACCGATGATGTCGTAGTTTTCAAGGGCGAAGCCTAGTGGATCGAGACGGGAGTGACAGCCTGCGCAGTCGGGGTTCTCCCGGTGCTTGGCGAATTTCTCGCGGATGGTGAGGTTCCGGGCAGCAGCGTCCTCGTTAAGAGG
>JAAZXD010000483.1 GCA_014240355.1 Roseibacillus sp.
GAGAATGGAAGCCCCAACTCCCTGTTCCGGAACGAGATCGCTCCCGGGGAGTCGTGGAAGTTCACCAACGTCACCACCGCCACCGGTCTCGATGCCCACAACACCCGCTGGACATTCGCCGCCTCCTGGGAGGACTTCGACAACGACGGTGACCCCGACCTCTACCTCGCCAATGACTACGGGCGAAACTGTCTCTTTGTGAATGAAGCCGGCCCGGACGGCACGGTGCACTTCCGCAATATCGCACCCACGGCAGGGGCAGAGGACAGCGCCTCCGGCATGTCGGCAACCTGGGGTGATTACGATCGCGATGGTCACATGGACCTCTACATCAGCAACATGTTTTCCGCGGCCGGCAGCCGCGTGACCGCCCGCAGCCAGTTCAAACCTTCCCTCTCCCCTGACCTGCGACGAAAGTTCCAGCACTTTGCCCGCGGCAACACCCTCCTGCGGAATCTGGGAAACTCTGGAAACCCCACCTTCCTGGACACCAGCGTCGCGGCAGGAGTCACGATCGGACGCTGGGCCTGGTCGTCCCTTTTTGCCGATCTCAACAACGACGGCTGGGAAGATCTCGTGGTTGCCAATGGCTACCTCACGGGAACGTCCGGAGGTGACCTGTGAAGTTTCTTCTGGCGCCAGGTTCTGGCGCACTCCCAGGACGCTCCCTCCGGGTCTCCTTCCACGCTCGAGAGCCGGTCCGCCAGGGTCAACCAATCAGCCATGATCAACGCCGGCCGATCCTTTAGCGGGCAGGAGCGCAACTGCATCTTCCTCAACCCCGGAGCATCGCAAGCTGCCCGGGGACGCTTCGCTGATGTCTCCAGCGTCACTGGCCTCGACTTCGATGATGATGCCCGGTCCCTCTCACCGGTCGACTGGGACCATGATGGCGATCTGGATCTCTGGATCTCGAATCGCAATGCCCCGCGGTTGCGCTTCCTCCGAAATGATGCGCCCACCGGAGAGGACCGCTGGCTCGCCCTGCGCCTGTCCGCGAACGGCACGACTTGCAACCGGGACGCCGTCGGAGCCCGGGTGGAAGTGCATTTCGCCGATCCTCAGGCACACCGGTCCACCAGAACCCTGCGGGCCGGCGAGGGATTTCTCTCCCAGACCTCGAAGTGGCTGCACTTCGGACTCGGGACGACCAAGGCCATCGAGAAGGTGACCGTTCGCTGGCCCGGCCGTGGGGAGACGGTGGAGGAGTTCACCGGGCTGACCGGTGGCCGCCGCTATCTCCTCGCCCAGGGGAGCGGCAGGGCGGTGGCTGTGCCGGAACGGACGAACCCGGTCAATCTGGAAGTCTCCCGGCCCGAACCCCTCCCCACCAGCCGCTCCGCCCGGGTTCCGCTGGTCACCCTCTTTCCCCGGCCCGACCTCGCGTTGAAAGACTTCTCCGATCGACCCATCCGAATCGGTCACGGCAAGCCGGTCCTCATCAATCTGTGGGCGACCTGGTGCGCCCCCTGTCTCGTGGAGTTGGCCGAATTCACCGCGCACGCTGGTGAAATCCATCAGACCGGACTGGAGATCGTGGCCCTCTCGGTGGACGGCCTCGGCGAGGAGGAGGGAGACCCGCGTGACGTCCTGAAGAAACTCCGCTGGCCCTTCACAGCGGGCAAGGCAGACAATCGAACCGTCTCAATCCTGCAGAACCACCACAACGCCCTCATCGCCCTGAACCGTCCGCTCCCGGTCCCGGCCAGTTTCCTCTTTGACGGGAAGGGCCGCCTGTCGGTCATCTACAAGGGTCCCACTACTGTCGAAACTGTCCTGGGCGATCTCGGCCACAGCGCCGGATCGCGCGAGGAGCGCTGGCTCCGCGCGGCTCCGCTGGCTGGCAGTAGCCTTGACCATGATCTCGTGCGGACCCGCTCTGATATGGTCGAATCTGTTGTGCACTTCCGCAATGGACACGCGCGCGAAAACGCAAAGGACCTTGCCGGGGCTGTCTATCACTACCGGGCAGCCCTCGCGCACCATCCCGGGTTGGCGGAAGCGCACAAGCGCATGGGCAACCTGAGACTGCAGGAGAAGAACCTGCAGGCAGCGGTGGAGCACTACCGGCAGGCCGCTACGGCGGACCCCGATGACCCTGCCACGCGTTGCGCTCTCGGCGACACTTACCGGATGATGCGGGAACCGGACAAGGCCGCCCGGGAATACCGGGAAGTCCTCCGCATCAATCCCAGTCACCTGAACACGCGGGTCAGACTGGCAGATGTTCTCTATGAGGGAGGCCACCTTGATGAAGCCATCGAGACCGCCCGCGAGGCTCTCGTCCAGGCACGCGACGAAGACAACCAGGGAGTCGTCCGCATCCTTGAGACCCGCATCCGGAGCTATCGCCCCTAGCCCGGATCACTATTTGTCTGCAGTTGGAACCACATCCTGAGCACCCCGGCACCGACCCTGCCGGGCAGCTAGTTCTCCCG
>JAAZXD010000484.1 GCA_014240355.1 Roseibacillus sp.
GGACGCGTGCGGGTGTCGCCAGCAGCGCCCCGGACGCCCTGTATACTCAGGTCCGTACCGGTCAATCCCGTGAAGAGAGTGTAATTCGAGCCATCGGTGGCGCCACCGCTGGTTTCCTGGCTGCCAATGTATCCAGCCGCACCTCCGAACGGATCAGTTCCGGCCAGGGGGAAGTTCGAGTTATTGCCCCCCGCCTGATAACTATAGTGGGTGGTGGTAATGAGCCCATCAGTGACGGTGAAACCCATCGCGCCGCCGCTGTCAGTGTTGTGATAGATCCGGAGATCATACTGCGCGTATGGAATCCCGGTGACCGTGATCGGAGGACGGTCGTGGAAGTTGTCGAGATACCCCTGCATCATCTGGGCATCGCCACCACTGCTGTCTCCACCATTGGTGGTCCAGTGGTTGGCCACTGACCAGTTCGCGACAGCACCGGTGGCGGCACCGCTGTCATCGACAAGGTCAAGAGGCCCACTATTAAAGGCATTTCCCTGACCGGTATTGTTCCAGTTACCGACCGGGACCGAACCCGCAACGCCCGTGACCGGACCAGGAGTGCCGGTACCTCCCTGCCCGTCGAAATTCACACTGATCACATTCTGGGCGGAAACTGCCTGAATAAGCAGAAGGGCAGGCCAGAGGGCCAGGTTCTGACCAAGAAGTCGCTTCATCGGGGGAAATTAGAGGGAATCGTTTAACCGGTGAGGGCAATCGCACACCACGACGCCAGCGCTCCCAAGTTAACTGCCTGGAAACAAATGACAAGGCGAGGCCGGCCGGCCCGGACCAAAGTCCCGGATTTCGGACCAGATCATACCCTATTCGTGTTGGTCTGCTCCGCGAATCGCAGGGGCCCTTTTACGTCGCACTGCCGCCTGCCATCAGGCATAGGCATGGGATGCGAATGCCATCCACGCTCCTGCTGGTCCTGGCGGTGTTCTGCGCCGGTTGCTCTGCCACCCGCCACTCCTCCAACGTGATCACCCGCAAGGAAGGCTTCGCCACCATCGTGATGCCTGTCGAGGAACCCTTCACCGGTCGGCGGCTCATCGGTCCCGAAGAGAAACAGATCAACGGCTGGCTTCTCCGCTTTGAAACCCCCTACAAGCTTCTCGCTCCCCGCAAGTACCGTGTGCCCGCCGGCACCGTGATCTTCACCCTCAAGCGTGGCCTGCGCACCATACGCGGCATCGCTCCCTTCGGCTTTGAGGCCCGGGCGGCGGAAACCTATGAACTGCGCCTCGATGAAATCGGCGCTCCCCGCCAGGTCACCATCATCGAACTCAGCACCGGGCGGGTAGCGAGCCCCCTCTCCACCCCAAAGAAATTTCTCAAGCCGAAACGTAACCGGCGAAAAGACTAGCAGGCTCCTCCTTCCCGCTATCCCTTCTTCCGAATACAATAAACCCGTGCAGCGGTCCGGATGAGAAGACGCTCCCCGGCGATGGCGGGACAGGACATGGCCATGTCATCTTCCGCCAGTCGATTGGTATGGAGATACTTGAACTCCCTGCCGGCCTGGATCACCCGCGTTTCGCCGTCCTCGTTCAGGCAGAAGATCCTGCCATTATAAGCCCACGGAGACACGGTGTAGCCCGCCCCGGGGGGCAGGCGTTTGCGTTCATAAATGAAAGCGCCGCTCCCGGGCTCAAGGGCGCGCAGCCAACCGCGATCAAGGAGTGAATAGAGCTGGCCATCATAAAGCAGGGTGCTCGGGTTATAGGGCGCGGCCTCCCAGTTGCACCAGGCCACGAACTCATTGTCGCTCTGCTTGAAGGGCTTTATCGAAATGTCTCCCTTCGCCCCGGGCTTGATGGCGTAAATCGGCTTCTTCTTGTCGCCCACGTAACCCGAGCTGATGTAGAGCAACTCCTCTGATGCGTAGGGAGTGGCAATTGTGATGCTGGACATTCCACGGCGCCACCACCAGAGCTCCTTCCCCTCGAGATCATAGGAGACTGTGCGCCCGCTCCCCGCTACCACGATTTCCGTACGCTCCTTGTTCTCCCACACATAGGGGGCAGACCAGTTACTTTTCTCTTCCCGCGTGGCCTTCCAAGCTTCCTTCCCGGTCTTCTTATCGAGCGCGAGCAGCCAGGAATCCACCTCATTGTCGTTGACAATGTAGAGGCGGTCCTTGTGAAGCACCGGGGAGGCCGCCGTCCCCCAGCTGTAGCGCGTCTTGCGGGGCGTGAACTTCCGGGACCACTGTGGCGTGCCGTCCATGTCAAAAACGAAGATCCCCAGGTTCCCAAAGTAACAGTAAACCCGTTCCCCATCGGTCACCGGCGTCTCGGAAGCGTAGCTGTTCTTGACATGAATGGCGGACTGCGGCTTGCCCTTGTGAACCTCGCGCTCCCAGAGGATCTTCCCATTCTCAAGATCAAGGCAGTAAACCTTCCAGCGGTGGTCGGTCTCCGGGAACTTGGGTC
>JAAZXD010000485.1:0-1592 GCA_014240355.1 Roseibacillus sp.
GTGAGAACGACCTCCACGCCGCGACAACGCGCGGTGACCTCGGAGGGGGTGGTGTGCTCATGGGGCGTGAAGGTGCCCATCGCTTCCAGTGGGCCAAAGTCGATATCGCCGCGGGTGAGAGTGGAGGAATCGAGAAAGGTGATGTTCACGAAGGAGGTGGCTGGATGTTCGGGCGGGGGAGGTCAGGCGTCCGGATGGAGGGCTGCTCCGAGAGCGTCCGGGCTGGTTTTGCGGATGAGTTCGAGGCGCCCGGGGTCGGGGAGGAAGGGCTCAAACTCCCTGGGAAGGGGAGCCTCGTAGATTTTGAATTCACCACTGACGGGATGGGTAAAACCGAGACGCCAGGCATGCAGCATGAGACGACCGGTTTCGACCGGTTGTCGACCGGGTTTCGCATAGACGGGATCGCCCAGAAGGGGACAGCCAAGGTGTTTCATATGGACGCGAATCTGGTGGGTGCGGCCGGTGTGCAGGTGGCAGAGGACAAGAGCCCAGGGAGGGGTCTCGTTTCTGGCAAGGATGTGGTAGTCCGTAATGGCGGGTCGACCCGATCCCGCCCCTGGATTGAGAACAGCCTGCTTCTGGCGGTTCACGGGATGGCGTCCGATGTGGGTGAAGATAGAGCCGGAGGGTTGCACCGGGGAGCGCTCGGTGACCGCCAGGTAGAGCTTGGTGGTCTGGCGGGCGGAGAATTGACCGAGGAGCGACTGGAGGCCGCGATCGGTCCTGGCGGTCACGATACAGCCACTCGTTTCCTTGTCGAGTCGGTGCACGATTCCGGGGCGTTCCACGCCACCCACTCCCGGCAGGTCTCCCCGGCAATGGTGAAGGAGGGCATTGACGAGGGTGCCGTCGGGATGGCCTGCAGCGGGATGGACGACCAGCCCCACCGGTTTGTTGATGACGATGATATCTTCGTCCTCATGAAGGATATCGAGGGGAATGTCTTGGGGGACAAGGTTCGTCGGTTGCAGGTCTGGAAGCTTCACGGTGATGGAGTCACCGGGCGTGACCGGGGTTCTGGGCCTCGTTCTGCCGCCGTTGAGGAGGATGTGACCGTCCTTCAGCAGAGCCTGGATGCGCGAGCGGGAAAGATCGGGGAGTTCCCGGGCGAGGAACAAATCGAGTCGTTCTCCGCTGTCCCCCTGGACGGTGATGGTCACGGCCGGAGGGTGGGGCAGGACGCCGCAGGGAGCAAGTAACGAGGTGACGGAGCGAGGCGCGCGTCCCAGAACGCTCCTTGCTACCGCCTCGGCGCTACCGCTACCTTGGTGCGGTGAGCACGCACCTGGCCACCTGTCCGAATTGCTCGGGCGAGATGGATGTGACGGACGTGGGGCCCTACAGCCGCGTGCGCTGCCCGGAATGCGGGGAGGAGGTGAGGGTGAAGACCGAGATGGGGCCCTACCACCTTGTCCGGCGCATCGCCTTCGGGGGGATGAGCGTGGTGTTCGTGGCCCGCGATCTCACCCTGGACCGGGAAATTGCGGTCAAGGTGCTGAACGAAAAGTTTTCCGCGAACGAGAAGCGTGAAGAGCAGTTCAAGAGCGAGGCCCGGCTCACTGCCACGGTCAGTCATCCCAATGTGGTAC
>JAAZXD010000485.1:1600-2429 GCA_014240355.1 Roseibacillus sp.
AGCAGTTCAAGAGCGAGGCCCGGCTCACTGCCACGGTCAGTCATCCCAATGTGGTAAGGGTCTACAAGGTGGGACGAGCCTTCGATCGTTACTTCATCGCAATGGAACTGGTCCCGGGGCAGAGTCTGGACGAGCGCATGTCGGTGCACGGAGCTCTGCCGGAGGATGCGGTAATCCGGTTGGCGCTGCAGGTTGTGGACGGATTGCGGGCTGCCCTGAGTGCGGGGCTCATCCATCGGGATATCAAGCCGGCTAATATCCTCATCGACGAGGATGAGACAGCCAAACTGGTGGACTTCGGGCTGTCGTTGCTGACGGAGGATGGAACGGTTCGCTCCGACGAGATCTGGGCCACCCCCACCTACGTGGCTCCGGAGGTGCTCGAGCACGCCGAGGAAGATCACCGGGCGGATATCTATGCTCTTGGGGCCACGCTCTACCACGCCCTGGCGGGTGTTCCGCCGGTGGAGTTGAAGGAGATCACCAATCAGGCCGCCGGTGAGGCCAAGAAGGAGGTTCCGTCCCTGAAGAAAGTGGCACCCTGGCTCTCCAACGAGATCGTGCAGATCGTGGAGCAAGCGATGAAGCATGATCCGGCTCGACGATTCGAGGACTACGAGGAGTTCCGGACCGACCTGGAAATGGCTCGAATGGTCTTGAAGGCGAAGGGGACAAAGGTGCCCGTGCACGGCGCAATCCGCGCCAAACGCCGCGAGCGGCAGGACGTCCATCGCCGGGTGTGGTCGTTGGGCGTGTGGGCGGTGGTGTTCGCTGCCTTGGTGGCGGGAAGCATCCATTTCTTCAGGGTGGGGAAGGGGGATTCGGAAGA
>JAAZXD010000486.1 GCA_014240355.1 Roseibacillus sp.
CTGAGGGCGGTTCCGGCGGCGGTGATGGAGGGAAGGAAGAAGAGGGAAATGAGGAGAGCCCCAAGGGCCCCGTCAATCCGTGAATGAGACGATCGCGGCCGTTTCTACTCCCTTCGGGCAGGGGGCCCTCGCGGTGATCCGCCTTTCCGGGGCTGAGGCCCTGCCGGTGGCCGGGCAGGCCCTGGGGCGTGCCCCTGAAGGTCTCGAGGAACGGCACGCGCACCGGGCAAAAGTGCGCGCCGAGGATGGCGTGGTGCTGGACGATGTGGTGGTGACGGTCTTCAGGGGGCCGCGAAGCTATACCGGCGAGGATGTGGTGGAAATCAGCTGTCATGGCGGGGTGCTGGTGGTTCAGCGGTTGCTGGAACGTCTTCTGGAGTGTGGTGCGCGGAGTGCGGAAGCAGGAGAATTCACGCAACGGGCGTTCCTGAACGGAAAACTGGATCTCACTCAGGCGGAAGCGGTGATGGATGTCATCTCGGCGCAGACCGACCTTGCTCTCAGGGCGGCCCAGCATCAGCTGGGTGGCCGCATTGGGGTGGAGACCGAAATCCTGCGGGGTGAAATTCTGGAGATTCTGGCCCATGTGGAGGCTTACATCGATTTTCCCGAGGAAGATATTGATCCGGATACAGGGGCCGGGGTGATCGGGAGGCTGGAGGGAGTGAAGACCCGAATCGATGAGTTGCTGGCGACCGCCGGGCAGGGACGCATTTTGCGGGAAGGGGCGCGGACAGTCATTTGCGGCAAACCAAATGTAGGGAAATCCAGCCTGCTCAATGTGCTACTGGGCTATGAGCGTGCGATTGTGAGTGAGAGGGCCGGGACAACCCGGGATACCGTCGAGGAGGTCGTGAACGTCGGTGGAATTCCGGTCCGGTTGATTGATACCGCAGGGATTCGGGAATCCGTTGATGAAATCGAGCGGCAGGGGGTGGAAAGGACAAAGCAGCATCTTGCAGAGGCCGATTTGGTCCTGGAGGTGGTGGATGCAAGCCGGGAGAAGGGAACACTGCTATCAAGTGATGACCGTGACAATCGCCATCATCTCCTGGTGCTCAACAAGGCAGACCTGGGCGCTCATCCTGACTGGAACCAAGAGGGGAAAGGGGTTGCGATCTCCTGTAAAGAGGGAACCGGCATGGATGCTCTGGGCGAAGCGATTGGTGAGCAGCTTTCCCTTGGGGCTGCCAGTTGGGGGCAGGAGGCGGTGGCTGTCAATGCCCGGCACCAGGACTGCCTGCGGCGCGCGGAGAAAGCGCTCTCGGTAGCTCGTGAGCAATTGAGTGCGGGGGAGAGCCCGGAATTTGCGGCTGTCGATTTGAGAATAGCACTCGATGCCATCGGCGAAGTGGCAGGGAAGGTGGAAACGGAGGAATTGCTTGGTGAAATCTTTGGGCGCTTCTGTATTGGCAAATAGAATTCTGATGGTGGGCAAATCGATCACCTTTTGGTTTCCGAGGGTCGGTGGGAGAACCCGGACGGGGAGGCTTAAGGCGTTCCAGCGGGCCGGAATACCGGGGGGGAGCCTTTCCTTGAGGAAGGGAGGAAGGGGCCGGGGTGAAGATTCCAGCATTATCTTCTCCGGTAATTCCGTGAGGAGAGACTTGAAGAATCACGATGTTGTGGCTTGGTAAACCGTAGGAACCCCATGGAAGAAAAACGATTCATTCTTCTCCTGAGCACAGCCATCCTCGGCGTAGCGCTCGTCTCCCCGGCTCAGGACGGAGCGGACCCTCCGGCCCCGGCGGCGGAGGGCCCCGTGGCAGAATCAGGAACGGGAGAGGCAACCGAACCTGATGCCCCGGACGAGAAGCTCCTTCAGGCGCGCAAACTGGTCATCCAGCTGGGCGACGAATCCTACCGCGTAAGGGAGGAGGCCACCAAGGGGTTGTGGGGGCTCGGAGAAATCGGAATCGTGGCCATCAGGGAAGGGATGGAAACCGATGATCCGGAGGTGGCTCACCGTTCACGGATTCTCCTGCAGCGTATTCTCACCGGGATCACTCCTGATACTCCCCGGAAGGTGGTGGATCTGGTCCAACGCTACTTTCGCTCGGGCGTGGGGGGGAAGAAGGCGGTTTTCCAGGCGCTCCTCGATGCCGAGGCCTTTATCCAGATGCTTCGCATCTACCGCTTTGAAGAAGACGAAGAGGCCCGACAGAGTTGTGCAGAGTTGGTGGAAAAGGCGGTTCTGCCGCTCACCCTCAGGGAACTGGTTGAGGGGAATGTGAGCCAGGCGGAAGCGATGTTGCGACTGGCTCCGGTAAGTGACCAGAACAGCCGTCGCCTGGCCTGCCTCCTGCGCGTGCAGGACAAATTGGAACGTGAGATGGATGTGGTGGTTCCCGCGATAGCCTACGGGGACGATGGCAAGGTGACGGAGGCGACCCGCGATTTTGCGAATCGTCAACTGGCCC
>JAAZXD010000487.1 GCA_014240355.1 Roseibacillus sp.
CTTCGCAGCCCTGCCCCTCGCACTCGCAGACGTCCTTGCCGCCCAGGTCTCGGGTTGTCCGTGTTCCTGCCTGCAGGTCGATGAAGCCAATATTCCAGGCAACCCGTCCGACGGCCCCCTTGCGGCCGAGGCCATCAACAAGGTCCTCGATGCCTTCGACGGTCCCACTGCGGTGCACTTCTGTTTCGGAAATTATGGAGGGCAGACCATCCAGGCCGGCAAGTGGAAGCCCCTCCTGGAATTCCTCGACTCCCTGCATGCCGACCACCTCGTCCTGGAACTCGCCCACCGTCCCAAGGACGACCTGGAGGCCATCAAGGATCTCGACGGGAAAACTGGAATCGGCCTCGGGGTGGTCGACATCAAAGTCAATGAGGTCGAAACCGCGGAAGACATCGCCAGGTCCATCGAGGAGGCCGAGAAGGTGATCGGACCGGGACGTGTCAAGTATGTCCATCCCGACTGCGGGTTCTGGATGCTCAAGCGTTCGGTGGCAGACCGCAAGATTGCGGCCCTCGCGATAGGACGGGATCTCTTCCTCGGCAGATAAGCCCCATGCAAAGATTCCTTCTCCTTCTCACCGCCTGTCTTCTCCTGCAACCCGGCGTCCTCATCGCGAAGGCCGGGAAGAACGCACCCAGGCCAAACTTCCTCTTCCTTCTGGTCGATGACCTCGGCTGGGCCGACCTCGGCTGTTACGGATCCACCTTCCACGAAACACCGCACCTCGACCGCCTGGCGAAGGAGGGCCTGCGTTTCACCGACGCCTACACCGCTGCCTCCATCTGCTCCCCCACCCGGGCCTCAATCATGACCGGCAAACACCCGGTCCGGGTCGATATCACCGACTGGATCCCCGGGAGCAACGGCCAGGGTCGCAGGATGAAAACCCCCCGGGACACCCACCAGCTTGCGCTGGAGGAGGTCACCATTGCCGAGGCCCTCAAGGAGGGCGGCTACTCCACCTTCTACACCGGCAAATGGCATCTCGGAGGAAAAGCCTTCAGCCCGGACAAGCAGGGGTTTGATGAATACTACGATCCCCACCACGACCCTTCCAAGGGATCACCCGGCAAAGGCAGGACCACCGGACGCAAGCACGCTACGATCGACCTCACCCGGGAAACGAAGAGTTTCATCCGGCGGAACAGGGACGTCCCCTTTTTTGCCTATCTCGCCTACTACGACATCCACACTCCCATTATCCCTGAGAAGAACTACCAGGAGCACTACACCAGGAAAGCGGCCCTGCTGGGTCCCTCCCCCAGGCCGATCAGGGAACATGACGGAGTGAGCCGTCCCCGGCAGGACAATGCCGCCCTCGCCAGCATGGTGCAGGCCGTCGACGACTCAGTGGGGGAATTGGTGGCGCACCTCGGTGAGCTGGGGATCCTGGAGAACACCTACATCTTTTTCTTCTCCGACAATGGCGGCCTCTGCACCAAGAACACGGTGGGCCCCGGATGCAACCTTCCCCTCCGGGCCAGCAAGGGATGGCTCTACGAAGGCGGCATTCGCGTCCCTCTCATCGTGCGTCAACCCGGAAAGAAGAATGCGGGTGCACAACCCACCGACTATGTCTTAAGCACCGACCTCTACCCCACCTTTCTCGATCTCGCTGACCTGCCCCTGCGTCCCGGGCAGCATCCCGATGGCCGGAGCTTTGAGGATCTCCTCGTGAACACCAGGACGCGCAAGGCTCCCCGCCGTCTCTACTGGCACTACCCCCACTATCATGGCTCCGCCTGGACCCCCGGGGCAGCCATCCGTGATGGCGACTGGAAGCTCATCGAGTTCTACCACTACGGCAACGTGGAACTCTACAACCTGAAAGACGACCCGGGGGAGGCGAAGGACCTCGCTACGCGGTTTCCCGGACGCACGAACGAACTTCGCCAGCGTCTCAGGGACTGGCAGGAGAAAATGGGCGCCAAGATGCCAACGCCCAGATAATGGCCTGCCGACTTACGGATCGATTCCGATCACCTGCAGGAAGACCTTGGGCTCAAGCTCCAGACTTTCCGGAACCCGCAGCGTCACGGGCGAAGCAACCAATCCAACCGCAGCGGTCACGGGAAGAACGTTGTCCTGCGGGTCAATTGCTTCCAGATCCTTCGCCGAACCCATCTGGATGCTGAATGGCCCGGGAAGAGCACCGTCCCAGTCCACCGTAAACTCCTTGGTGGCCGGGTTGAAGGTGAGGCTCGTGATCTGGATACGGGCGGGATCATTGCCACCACCGTTGCCGGGATCTCCCACCTCGAAGCGAAACCAGTCCGGCTCGTTCGATTCGAGCACCATCGGCACGATCCCGTTGGGATGGGTCAGACTGTAGGATCCTCCTGCCGCCCCCGCAGTCACCTCAAAGCCATCGAGGAACGTGGAAGGGTAACCGCCCACCACTGCAAACCACACC
>JAAZXD010000488.1 GCA_014240355.1 Roseibacillus sp.
ATGAACACCCTGTGCTTCATTTGTGGTGGCGGATTGATATTCGAGGCTGCAGGAGAGAACGGTTCGGGGAGCAGCCTGCACGCAAGGTGAATCAGTATCAGTGTCGGCCATAGGGAAAAGTTTGTCGTTGATGAAAGAATTTTCGCCGGAGCAGATTCAGGCCTTCCCGGGTCCGGTCTTGCTCCTCTCCCGATCCCTGAGAGGATTGCATTCATGCAGCAGCGGCGGTTGGGGACGAGCGGAATCGTGGTGAGCGAGATCTGCATGGGGACCATGACCTTCGGAACGCAGGCGGAGAAGGAGATGTCCTTCCGGATCATGGATCGGGCTTTTGAAGCAGGGATCGACTTCTATGACAGCGCGGAGCTTTATCCGGTTCCGCCCACTGCGGGACTGGTGGGCCGGACCGAGGATTGGGTGGGCGAGTGGTTGGCGACCAAGCCTCGCGACGGGGTCATCATCGCAACCAAGGTGGCGGGCGCCGCTCATGGCTGGTTCAACCCGCCGGTGCGCAACGACAAGGCGGCACTGGATCGCAATCACATCCGCAAGGCCGTGGAGGGCAGTCTGCAGCGGCTTCGGACGGATTACATTGATCTGTACCAGGTTCATTGGCCCGACCATGGAATGCGTTCGGAGGACACCTTGGGAGCTCTCGACGAACTCGTAGAGGAGGGGAAAGTGCGCGCGATCGGGGTGAGCAACGAGGACAGTTACGGGATGATGAAGGCGCTCTGGACAAGCGATGCGCATGGTCTGGCCCGCTACGACACGATCCAGAACAATTTTTCGCTGAATAATCGTCGTTTCGAGGATGAACTGGCTGAGGTCAGCCGGCGTGAGCAGGTGAGCCTGCTTCCCTACAGCCCGCTCGCGGGGGGGGTCCTCAGTGGCAAGTACAATGACGGGGAGCGACCCGAGGGGGCTCGCTTCACACATTACATGAATGCCACCGAGCCGCGGCAGCGTGCGATGGCGGAGCGTTTCGCCAACGGGCGTTGCCTGGAATCGACGGATCGTTTCATGGGGATTGCGGCAGAGGCGGGTCTGCATCCGGTCACCATGGCGATCGCCTGGAGCAAGCAGCACGATTTTGTGGCCTCCACCATCGTGGGGGCCACCCATGAAGATCAACTCGACGTGATTTTCGATGCGGCCGGACTTGAACTTGAGTCCGGGGTTCTGGAGCGGATCGACGAAGTGAGCCGCGAGATTCGCTATCCGATGGGTTGAGTGTGACAGGGGAACGTCTGCTTTTGCTTCTTGCGCGTTCCAAGGTGGAGGTCTTTTCTGTGAGCATCACTGACTGATGAGCGACGAAGCCCCAACAGCGGAGTCTTCCAAGACCCCCCTTCTTAGTCTCAACGCTCTCGATCTTGGCCCGGCTTGGGCCCGGGGCGAGACGGAGGGGAAGAAGAGTGGGGAAGCCAAGGGCAGGCGTCGTCGCGATGACGACCGGGAACGTGATGGCGGCCGGGGTGAAGGGAAACGGCAGGACGGGCGAGATCGCGATCGGAACCGGGGTCGCCGTGATGACCGGCGCGGGGGCCGAAGGGACGATGGGCGGGGTCGCCATGACGACCGGCGTGAAGGTCGGGGTGACCGGGGGAAGAGGTTTCAGAAAGGCGGACAAGGTCGCCGCGACGACGATCGCCACGGTTCGCGGGAGCGCGAAGAGGTGGCGCCACCGGAGGGGGTTACGGCAGCGGTCATGCCGGTAGAAGAAGGATTGGACGGTCTGGCCAAGGAGATCCTTGCGGGTGGGCGTACCTACTCGGTTTTTGATCTCGCCAAGCTGGTTCTTGGTGCGCGTGAACGTTTTAACGTGACCTTCCGCAGTGGCAAGGAGTCCGGGGGAATCGTCCGCTGCAAGAAAGATGGTTCGCTCTGGTTGAGCCGGGAGGAGGCACTTCAGCATTTCTGGCGGGCGGACTGGCGGGGCGACTACTACGAGGAAGTGGTTTCAGAAACAGATCCGCCGCGGGGAAACTTCCAGACCGTGGCCCGGTGTGGCATCAGCGGCGAGTGGCTGGGGCCTCCCAACTACCACGGCTATCAACCGGCGCTGATGCAACTTCATCGTGAGCGCTTCGGGAACATGTCGCTCGATGCCTACAAGAGGAAGATCAAGATGGAGCGAGGCGAGGAGGCCGTGGGCGCCTGGTTGAAGAAAATGTACACGCGAGTGACCTACCGTCCTACCGGTGGGGTGGTTCCGGAAGTGGAAGAGGAAACCGAGGATGAGAGTGCGGTAGTCGAGGAGAGTGTGGAGGAGACTGGAGAATCGACGGCGGCGGGGGAGGAGGCCGGCGAATCCGAGGAGACGACTGGGTCCGGGGAGACGACTGGGTCCGGGGAGGCGACTGGGTCCGAGGAGGCGACTGGGTCCGGGGAGGCGACTGGGTCCGGGGA
>JAAZXD010000489.1 GCA_014240355.1 Roseibacillus sp.
CAGGAAGATCCCTCACGCGCTGAGAGGTGCGCTCCCGTCCGGTTCCTGCTGCTGTTCCCCATGGAAAATCCTACGGGGTCAGCGCGAACTCCGCGATCACGGGTCGGTGATCCGAGCCCAGGGCCGGTCCGATCTGCCGACTGGTACATGTAAGGGCAGCGTTGTGAAAGATGTGATCGATGGGAAGGGAGAAAAAGGGATTGAGGCGTCTCCACGTCGATTGAAACCCACGCTTGCGGCCGCTGTCCTTGAGCGATGTGGCCTTGATGAAATCTCGCAGATGGGGCGACCACACCGTGGCATTAAAGTCGCCGAAGATGACCGCAGGAAGAGTGTTGATTGTGGCAATCTCGGCAAGGCCGGCGAGGTAATCGTTTCGAGCGGAGGCCTGGGGGGATCCCATAGGCGGAACCGGGTGGCAGCCGATGACCTCCAATTCGTGGCCGCCGAGATCAATCACCGCGTGGACCAAGGGGACTCGGGTGCCCTCGATGAAACGGATCTCGTGCGAGGCGAAGGGGTGGCGACTGTAAAGAGCCATTCCGAAGTTGTCATGGCGGGGAAATTTGACGCGGTAAGGGTAATCGGAATCAAGAGGAGAGAGCGCCTCGACCCAGTCCGGATTGATCTCCGTCAGAAAGATCACGTCCGCGTCGCGTTCCGAAAGATAGGCAAGAACCGTGTCATGGGACTGGTTCGAGGTGAGGACATTGAATGACAGAACCCGGAAGTCTGAAGGCTTCGTCGAGAACTCGTGGGATGGATAGTAATGCGAAAGGGCGACGAGATGCGGGAGGAGGCAGAGGAGTCCGAACGCCGCAGGAATCCAGCGACGGAAGAGCAGCGCGGCGAGAATCACGACGAGGAGTCCGCTCGCAATCTGGAGGGGGAAGTGAGTGAAGAGTTCGAAGGACCAGTGAAGGCGGCCGAGAAGGGAGAGGAGGGTTGCCCCAGCCAGGGCGACCACCGAAAGCCAAAGCAGGGTGCTGGAGAAGAGGTGCTTGGCATCGCGAGACATCAGCTACTTAGTGTCGGATGGGGGCCAATTGTTCACTTCGACTCTGAAATCGGGGGGCACGATCGGGCTCGGCGACGGCGGTGTGGTGCGAGCCAGCCCTGCTCCTGAGCTTTCCCGGAGAGGATGGTGATTTGTGCGGTGTTCGGACGGATCGGAGGAACTTTACGCTTAAATGATTCATCCTCACGAGTGGCGCAGCATGGTCGGGAATCCGCGGTGGGAGGCCGTGAAGGTCGAGCACCCGGCCTGGTTGCGTCAAAGGAAGTGAGGGCGGGCTCAACCCCGAGAGGGTAGACAGCTTCCAGGTTCCCGATAACCGATGGCGGGGAGGTTTGTTGGGGGCGGTATGCTGGAAAGAAAACATGCGAATTTGCGGATATTCCGTTCATTTTCCGCATACACGACCGAGGACGCGGGTCTCGTGGCTTGAAATTCCGGTGATTTCCCGTTTTCAGCGGACAATTTTTCAGTCGAAAGGCGCTACCATCCCTGTAACTTACCAAGCAAAACAAGTATCTACTTAATGAAAGTGAAGTTTGAACGTCGTGATAGTACCCGGGTGCGGGGGGCGCAGGGATTCACCCTCCTTGAGATGGTTATCGTCCTCGGGATCATTGGCTTGATTCTTGGGGCCGCGATCGGACTGAGTGGTGGGTTCACCGGGTTTGGACGGGAGGTCCAGACCAAGAGCAAACTGCAGCGGATCAACAGTGCCCTCACGATGTACCGGCACCGGGCGGGAAACTATCCCTCGGAGTCACAGGGCGTGATGGCTCTCGTCGAGAAGCCGACGACCGCCCCGGAGCCCCGGAGCTGGGAACCGACTTTCAAGACGCTCCCGAAGGATGGCTGGGATCAGGAGTTCGTCTACAAGTATCCCGGCTCCAAGGACCGGAGCTATCCGGAAGTGATCTCGAAAGGAAAGGACGGCGAACTCGGCAGCGATGACGACCTCAGCAGTCAGGATACGGAATAGTAGAGCCTGGCATTCTGGACGGCGGAGAGGCATGACTCTGCTGGAGACCATTCTGGCAATGGTCGTGATTCTGATTGTGATCAGCGTTGGCCTGACCTACCAGTTTAACTCCCAGGACAAGGAACTGCTCCGCAAGGCCAGCGTGAAGATCGAGGCGATGTCTTCCCGCGGCCACGCCATGTCGGTGCTGCACCAGAAGCCGTTCTGGCTCCGCATCGAGCACGACAAGGTGGTCCTTGCCGGGGCGGATGTGCGAAGCCAGGATCTGGTCGATCCGGATGCCCTCCCGGGATTGACGGAGGACGGGGAATTCAGCGAGAGCAACGAGGAGATCTACGACACCCTGGAGGCGGGAGAAGCGGTGGTTACAATTCGCCGCTGGGGGACCAAGGAGGATGCCTGGATCCGGCCCGAGAA
>JAAZXD010000048.1 GCA_014240355.1 Roseibacillus sp.
GTTCCCTTGCCGCCCGCACCAATCACACCGATATTAAGCTTTTCGTTTGGGGAAACCTTGCGCCCGACGAGCGAACCGCTGGGTAGGATCAAGGGGCCGGCAACTGAAGCGGATGTTCCAAGAAATCGACGACGGGACAGATTGGCTCTCATTGATGGCATTCGATGAATTTCAGGACTTGAGGTCAAGCTGTTGGAGCACCGACTCCCCTCACATGAGTCCGCTACGAGGGCAGGCCGGGGCCGCCTGACAGAATCCGTCTTACCATTGCTCGCCCGATGGAGCCGCTCCACCCGCTACCGGGAAAGATTCTTTTCTCCCTCTTCCCCCATCCTGGCCTCCAAGGCCTCGTTACCACCCACCACGTAGTCACTCCGTGACTCCCGGGCCAGTGCTGCCATGGCACAGCCCCTTTTCAGGGCAAGATCCACCTCGTCCTCCAGAAGCGAGTAAAGCACACCAGCTGCAAAGGCATCCCCGGACCCGATCGGACTGACCACCTCGGACAGGAAGGCCCCGTGGTCACACAAATGGTCGTCAAGCAGGGCCCGGGCCCCAAGCGCACCCCGGGTGAGAACCACATTGGCAATTCCAAAATCATCCTGAAGGCGGTGCAATTCGTCGTCGGGATCTCCCGTGCGTTCCCATACCGTCCCCAGATCGTCCTGCCCGATGAAGAGCACGTCGATTCCGCTGATGATGGAGGATAGAACCTCGCGGGCCCGGGCCGGCTCCCAGAGCTTGGCACGATAGTTCACATCGAAGGAAACCCGCACCCCGGCCTTGCGCGCCAGCCGTACCGCTTCCGACACGGTGTGACGGCAGTTCTCCGAGAGGGCCGGGGTGATCCCGGTGGCATGAAAGAAGGTGCTTTGCTGCAGGGCCGTCAGATCTACTTCCTGGATCTTGAACGATTCCACCGCCGCCCCCGCCCGGTCGTATGTGATCATCGTCCGGTTCCCGCCAAGCCCGGCTTCCACCCACATCTGTTCATTACGTCCACTCTCGCTCCAGAAGACGGAGGAGACGTCCACGCCGTGGACGCGAATCCCCGAGACAATGCGCTCCCCAAGGGATGTCCGTGCCACCTTGGAGTGCCAGGCTACCCGCTTCCCCAGTCGCGCGAGCGCGATCGCGCAATTGGACTCCGCCCCCGCAATGTCGAGACGGATGCCTTCGCTTGAAAGGAGAGGCGCCCCCGGCTCGGTGGTGAGGCTCAACATCGTCGAACCGAGGGTGGTGAGATCCCAGGTTTTCATCTTATGCGAGGTCCACGCTACCCGGATCGTCCATTGTCGGATTCCACCGGAATGAAAAGGAAGGCGTCCGCACCTAGGAGTGGGGCGGGTCCACCCGATCCAGACTGGCAGGAGCCACCACCGGTGCCTGACGGTCGTCCTGGCCTTCGACCTCCGCCGCCAGCGGCATGACCGCAATACCGGCAGCCGCGGCACCAGCCAGAAGCTGCTTGCGCTTGTTGGAGTGTCCGAAACGCTCCCGGCGAATGACCAGCGAGTTCCTGTCGTGGACGCGGTAGATCACATTCCGCACCTCGTCATCGCGGAAGAACTCACCACCCGCCTGGAAAATACGGTACCAGAGATGATAATCGTCGGCCCCGAGACCAACCGCGCGCTCCTGGTAGTTGCCCGCCTTGAGAGCAATCTTCGTCCGCATGGTGACCGACGAATGGGGCAGCATGTTGTCGTCCGAGTTACCGGTGAACATGGTCTCCAACGGCTTGTTGGGCCAGTGCAGGCGCGGGGCAATCTCTCCTTCCTGCAGGGTGTTGAGAAGGCAACCGTAAACATCCACCCCCTTCAGGTCCAGGGTCTGGACCGCCCGCTCAAGGTAGGTGGGCAGGAGCTGATCATCGTAGTCGAGGGGTTTGTAGAACTCCGTCTCGCACCGTTCGAGAGCCTGGCGGTGCAGCCAACTGCAATGTTCGATGTCGGCCTCGAGACCAGTGCATATCAGCGGCAGGTCATAGCGCGCGGCGAGCTTCTCGCCCAGCGACCACGGTCCATCTACCAGGAGAACAGTCTTGAACCTGCGGTAAGTCTGGGTCGCGACACTATTGATGGCTTCGTCAAGATAGGAAACATCCACCCCGTCGTGGATGCGGACCCCGAAAGTCACACGAGCGTCTTCATGCTGCAGTCCGGTATGAGTAAGCCGCGCCAGGACCGGGCGATAGGAGCGAGCGTAGTTGGAACCAAGGGAGAGCTGATCCATGGAGGCGAGACACTTGACCGGGTCGAGCCTGGCCGCCTTGAGGATGGCACGGTGCGCCACCTTTGCCAGTCGCCTGGGATTGTCATTCCAGTCGATGAGGTAACCATTCTGTCCGTTCCTGATAAAATCCGCGATGCCACACGTTTTCGTCACCACTACCGGGATGCTGCAGCTCAGGGCTTCCGCGGCGGTGAGGAGAAATCCTTCCTTTCGGCTATTGCCCAGCAGAACGTGGCAACCCTCCAAACGATGGCGATAACTCAGAGCATTGAAGTCGAGAGGCCTGATATCGAACCGATCCATCACCCCCAGCTTGCGCGCCAGTTTCATGACGGCCTCCATCGCTTCACTCTGCACCCGGAGAGTGTAGTCCAGACCCGCGGTTTCAGCGCCAGTCCAGGCCCGCACCACAAGACGTGGGTTTTCGGCGAGGAGGTAGGGCAGAGTCATCAACCCCTTGTCTTCGAGTGGACGTCCCATCCAACCCACCACGATGCGTCCCTGGGGATCGTAATTCCCCTTGGCCATGCAGAACTCGGTCACCGGCGGAGGGAGAATCCCACCATCCACATGATCATTCTCGTCAATCCACTGCCCGTAGCGATCCATCACCTTTTGCGAAACACCCGCCACCGTCATTCCCCGACGACCCGCATACGCCTTGCTGAAATAACGCCAACCCGCCTCGTCCCAGGAATGGAGCACCAGCGAGGTCGGTCTCTCCGGCAGGCCCTCAAGGTTGCCGTAACTCAAGAACCACGCACTCGGGTCATTGGGTGCCACCCGGGTGATCTCGCCACACGCGAATCCGTCCTCGACTGCCCTGTCGAGGAGCGGCGTGTCATCGGACTGGCAATAGAGCGTGGTCCGATCACGAACCCACGCCGGCAATGTTTCAATGTAACGCAAGACCGCTGTCTGGGCCCCTCCCAAGGCCATATTGTGACTCACGAAGCAGGGAGAAATCTGAGGGAGCATGGTGTGCGACATGGTAAGGATCGGTGAACTGTCGGGGGGCGCAGAGTTTACCGAACTCGGCCGCCGCTGGCAACAACCACGCGACGTGCCCTTATATTCCTACGGTGGTAATTCAGTCCAAAATATTCAAATTTCGTGCCAGAACCCCATTTTCCCCGGTTTTCCCCCGCTCTGTCACTACATGAAGTGACTCGCAGCCAACGCGCCCCAACTAGGAAGGATCGTTCTGTAAAATGCGGAAAAATGTTCAAGTGAAGACAATGGTGCTGTCACGCTGTAGAATTCCTCTCGGCTGATTTAAACTGTTCCCAAGTTCGCCCCCATGAAGCCCTGCCCCCTCGTCACGGTTCTCTGCCTCGTGTTCACGACGGCAGGGAATCTCGTGGGCGGGGAGAAACTCCACTGGTCCTTTCAGGAACTGCGGAAACCCGACCTGCCTTCTCCCTCACCGGATGGCTGGGGTCACAACGAGATCGACCGATTCGTAAGTGGTCCCCTGCGGGCGGCGGGACTGGAACCCAGCTCCCGGGCCGACCCTCTCACCCTTCTCCGTCGCCTCACCCTTGACCTCACCGGCCTCCCCCCGACCCTCGGGGAAATCGAACGCTTCGAATCTGCGGTGGAGGACCAGGGTCCGGATCAGGCCTACCTTGGGCTCGTCAATCGCCTTCTTGCTTCACCTCATTACGGGGAACGCTGGGGACGGCACTGGCTCGACGTGGCCCGCTACGTACAGGGCAAGACCAAGGTGGCCGCGGTGGCCCGTACCGACATGGCTGAACCCTACCGCGATTACGTGGTGCGCTCTCTCAATGCCGACAAGACCTTTGACCGATTTGTCCTCGAGCAGCTGGCCGGCGATCTCCTTGCGCGGGATCCTGCCACCGGGCAGGACCCCGAAGACGAGCAGTCCTACTTGGCCCTGATTTCCGCTCCCGGCTTTCTCTCCATCGGTCCATGGTTCGCAGACTGCGCCGATCCCAACTCGCTGCGCATGGACATCATCGACGAACAGATGACCACCACAACCCAGGCGTTCCTCGGCCTCAACTTCGGCTGCGCCCGTTGTCATGACCACTTCTTCGATCCCATCCCCACCCGGGACTACTACGCCCTGGCCGGGATTTTCGGGAGCACCCGGATCCTGAAGGAGAACAGCGAGAACTGGCGGGACGGACGCTACCGGTTGACGCAACCCGAGGCCTCTGCGGAGCGGGTCGAGGCGGAACAACACGTCCGTGAAATCATCGCCAACCTGCGCCAGGACCGGTGGGAACACCTCATGGATGCTCGCGAGGGATTCGTGACCCGGCAAGTCGAGGCCCGGGGCAACTTCTACCGCCAGGCTCTCGGGAGCCTCCCTGCCATGCCGAGTGTTCAGATCGAGGCGGAGGACTATAAGGGGCAAAACAACGTCCGCCGGATCGAACTGGGCGATGAGATGGTGGTGGAAACGCAGCGGGAACGCCTGCAATGGGTCGGCTGGCGCCCTGATCTTCCCGAGGCCGGAACATACACCCTCCTGATTCGGTGCGCAGCTCCGGAGTCCTACCGCGTGGAACTCAAGATCGACGGCAAATCCGTGGCGGAAGATCTCGCTCTCCCCGCTACCGGTGGCTGGGAACCCGAACACTTCCGCTGGGTCAGTCTCGGTCACTACCTCTTTCGCAAGGGGAAGAACGACGTGCGATTCCGGGCACAGGATCACTCCTATCTTCCACGTCTCGACAAACTGCGCTTTGTCCGCACCCCACCCCAACGGGGGAAATGGCTCAATGCCGCTGTGAAGAAATTTGATGTTAACAAATCGATCCTCTCCGAACTGCAATTCGTACCCCGGGCCTGGCCCCCCGGCATTGCGGATCTTGAACGGTTCCTCATACCTCCCGCCCTGCCCCGGCTCGACGCAGAAATTGCAGCGCTCCACGACCTCCACCCTCCATTGCCCCGCATGCTCGCGGTGACCGATGCCACCGAGACCCGGAATGAACCCGTCCACCGCAGCGGTGACGTCTACGACGTGGAGAAGGAAGCCGTCCCGCGCGCCGTTCCCTCCTTCGCCAGAAACCTTCTCCGCAGCCCGACGATTCCGGGCAACGCGAGCGGACGTCTCCAACTCGCGCAGTGGATAACAGATCCCAAGAACCCACTCACCGCCCGCGTGATCGCCAACCGTCTCTGGCAAGGGCACTTCGGGACCGGCATCGTGGCCACCCCGGGCGATTTCGGAATACAGGGAGCCCGTCCCAGCAATCAACCTCTCCTCGACTTTCTTGCCACCAGACTCATCGAAGAGAAATGGTCTCTCAAGGCCCTTCACCGTCTCATCGTCACTTCGGCAACCTATCGCCAGAGCAGTGCTCAGGTAGCGGCCAAGGCAGTTCTTGATCCCGATAACAGACTTCTCTGGCGCTTTCCCCGCCGCCGACTGGAAGCAGAGGCTCTCTACGACTCGATGTTGAGTCTTGCCGGCAAGGTCCCGCGCCAACCCGGCGGACAACCCCTCGACAACAACAGGTCGAAAGACCGGGCGATGTACATTCTCACCTCGGGACGCTCCCCGCTGGGGATGGGCATTGAGATCCGCAAGATGCTCCACCTCTTCGGCTATGACCCCTCCGGGGTTCCCGTGCACCAGCGCGACCATTCGAGGAATGCCCCCCAGTCACTCTTCTGGCTGAACAACAAGCTGCCCCGCTATTACGCCACCAGGCTCGCCGAGCGCCTCCGCGCCCTGCCCGACCTCAACGACGAACAACGCGTCACGATCGCCTTCCGCATGATCCTCGGTCGCTCTCCCGGCCCAACGCTGATGGAGCAGACCTTCACCTACCTCGATCACTGCCGGATCGTGCAGGACCTCGGCGAAACCGAATCGTGGGCCCGGGTCTGTCTCGGACTCTTCTCCTCCGACAGCTTCAGTTATCTCGAATGAACCAGCACCATCATGAGGAGACAGGCAGCGCTCCTGTCCTGCCCTGGTCCCGGAGAGGATTCATGGGCTTCAGCGGCTTGGCCCTCTGCGATCTCCTTGCCCGCCAGTCCTGCCGGGCATCAGATAGCGGAACCTCTCCCGGTTCCAGCAAACTCGAACCTCACTTTCCCGCCCGCGCGAAGCGCATGATCTTCATCCTGCTCGACGGCGGACTCTCCCAGGTCGATTCCTACGACTATAAGCCGCGCCTGCAGGAGGAGCACGGCAAACCCCTCCCGGCCTCCATCCGATCACCCAGGTTCACCTTCGCCCAACGAGGCCACATCATCGGGTCGCCCTTTCAATGGACGCAGTGGGGCGAGAGCGGCTGGTGGGCCAGCAATCTCTTCCCGAAGGTCAACGGCGGATGGATCGACAAACTCTGTTTTCTCCACTCGCTGCACCATGAAAACGAGGATCACATCACCGCCATGTCGATGCTCAACACGGGTGTTCCCCGCGAGGTGCGCCCCGCCCTGGGCAATTGGCTCCTCTACGGCCTGAGCTCCGATAACGGCAACCTGCCCGGCTATGTTGACCTCACGCCCAAGGACGGCAGGACGTCCCCCACCGGCTTCCTTCCCTCCTCCTTCGCCGGTGCCCCCATCCTGAAGCCCTCAAGGAAAGGCGAGGCCCTGAAGTGGGACAACCTGACGGCAGGATTCGGAGCCCAGCGCGAGCACCTCGACTTCATCCGGGACGTCAACGAAGAGCACGATCCCCTCCTCGCCGAGTTGCGTAATCGCGAACTCGCCTTCCGCATGCAGAGCGTGGCCCCGGACATTATGGACCTCCAGAAGGAATCGCAGGCCACCCGCGACCTCTACGGAATCGGCGGTGACCACACCGACGAGTTCGGCCGCACCCTGCTGCTGGCCAGGCGCTTTGCGGAGTCCGGAGTGCGCTTCGTGACCGCCACCCATTCCACCTCCCGCTACGGGAACCTCTGGGACCAGCACGCTGGCCTGGAAAAGGGCCACCGGGGCAATGCCCAGGCGGTGGACCAGCCCATCGCGGCCCTCCTTCACGACCTGGAGGCCCGGGGCCTGCTGGAGGATACTCTCGTCCTCTGCGGGAGTGAGTTCGGCCGCACGCCCAGCAGGGAAATCTTCGACGGCCAGATGGGCCGCAGCGACGACGGCCGCGACCACAACCCACACGGCTTCACCATGTGGATGTGCGGCGGGGGCACCAGGGGCGGCTATCACCACGGTGCCACCGATGACTACGGCTACCATGCCGTGAAGGACAGGGTTTCCATCCACGACCTGCATGCCACCATCCTCCACCTGCTGGGGATCGACCACGAGCGACTCACCTTCCACCACTCCGGGCGCGACTACCGTCTTACCGACGTCTTCGGCAAGGTTGTAAAGGAGATCGTCTCCTGAAGCCCCCTCGCCAGTTTTCCCTGCCGCACTTCCTCATTCCACCGGCTTGAGCACGATGCGCCTGATGTCCATGATACCCCGGGCCTTCTTGAGGACCTTCACGCTCAGTTGCTGCGGAGCCGCCTTTGCAAAGGTCACTTCCCCGAGGGAAACATCAATCCAGTTCTGGTAGCCACCGGTGTCCTTCACCGTGAACTCCAGGGAAGCTCCCGCCGTCTCCAGGACCGCCTTGCTTCCCCCCGCGCCCCGGCCGCATCCCTGGGTGAGAATAACCTCATACTTTCCCGCGGTCGCCACCGTGTAGTTCCATACCGGATAGTCCTCCGGGTTTCCCCAGAAGCCTATGCAGAGCTTCTTCGGATTTGGTTCGTAGCGGAGCGTCACTCCCGAGATCCGGCAGTCCCGGGCGTCCAGCTCAATGGCCTTGCCCTTCTCCGGCACCACCGGCTTGCCCTCGCAGGCCGGCACCAGTCTCAGCGCGGTCACTCCCCCTGCAGTCCCATTCAATTCGATGACACAGGGCCCGGCCTTCTTCATGTAAAATTTTCCCAGATGACCCGGACCGGCCGGGAACCCCACAAATTCCTGCCCGTTGAGCTTGGCCTGCAGACCGGCATCTGCGGTCCCCTCAATCATGAGATCGTACATTCCCCAGCGCGTGGCGCGAAACCTGGCCGTTACCTTCCCCCCGTCCGCACTGAAGTCCGCCCTGGGTATCATCACCTCCCCGCTTTTTTCGTAAGCCGGCTTGGCCCCGATTTCCGGGAGCATGAGCGACAGGATGAGCCCGGAGACTATCAGGAGGCGCGTCAAAAGATCCATGAACCCAAGTGTTACCGGGTGGGCGATCCTTGCAATCTCCTATTTCAAGCCCTTCCGGAACAGATAGCAAAATCCTTCTGATCCCACCCTCCCTGTCATAGACTCCCCTCCGATGAAGCTCCTTCCTCGCACCTTCCTAGCCCTCCTCCCCTTTTCGACTTCTCTCGACGCCCAGCCTGCGGAACAGGACCTGCGCCTCGGCCTCATCGGACTCGATACCTCCCACGTCATTGCCTTCACTTCCCGCTTTAACGAAAAGGACAACCCCAACCATGTCCCGGGCGCAACAGTGGTGGCAGCCTTCAAGGGTGGCAGCGCGGACATTCCCTCCAGCATCAACCGGGTTCCGGGCTACACCAGAACTCTCACCGAGAAATATGGCGTCAGGATCTACAACGATATCGCGAAAATGTGCGAGGAGGTCGATGCCATTCTCCTTACCAGCCTCGACGGGCGCCCCCATCTTGAGCAGGTCAAACCCGTCATCGCAGCGGGCAAACCGGTCTTCATCGACAAACCGGTCGCCGGCTCCCTGAAGGACGCGGTCGAGATATTCCGATTGGCCCGGACTGCGGAAGTTCCCTGCTTCAGCAGTTCCTCGCTACGCTGGTACACCGGGGTAGTGGAAGTAGCCACTGCCGACATCGGTGAACTCCGCTCCGCCATCTCCTATGGCCCGGCAACCCTCGAGCCTCACCATCCCAGCCTCTTCTGGTACGGTATCCACCCCACCGAATCGCTCTTCACGGTGATGGGACCGGGCTGCCAGAGCGTGGTGGCCACCGAAAGCAAGGGCACCATCGTGGTGACCGGCAAGTGGGCCAACGGCTCCATCTGCACACTACAGGGAATCCGCAGCGGCAAGACCTCCTACAAGGTCACCTCCTTTGGAACCAAGGCCATTGCGGAACAGAAATCCGGGGGCGACTACACCCCCATGCTCCGGGAGATCGTGAAATTCTTCCGCACTGGCAAACCTCCGGTCCCTCCCCAGGTCACCCTTGAGATCTACGCTTTCATGGAGGCCGCCGACGAGAGCATTCGCCAGGGCGGAAAGCCCGTCTCCATCCCGGACTATCTCAAGAAAAACGGGTGGGATAAGTAGCACCCTGAACGGCCACGCACCCCTCCAGAGGGGACCGGTATTCCAATTCTGGGGAACCCCTGCTCATTGCGCACCGACGCTATCTCCTTGAAATCTCACCCTTCCTCACCGGATAGTGCTCCCGCCGCCTTCATGCAAAAGACATCTCTCATCCTCCTCCTCGCCCTGTGCGCATCTCCTGCCGGGATGGCCCAGTTCTACAATGACTACGAACTGGAGCCCCATGGATACTTCAGCAAGGACGCGAAGGACCCGACCACCCTCCTCATGAAGCGTATCCAACGGGGTGAAGTCCTGATCACGGAAGCGAATGGCAAACCCCTGGTCGAACGCTTCCTCAAGGAACTCAAACTCGACAAGGACACCCAGGTTCTCGTCTTTTCCAAGACCAGCCTGCAACGACGAGCAGTCTCCTACAACAATCCGCGCGCCATCTACTTTAACGAATCGGTCTACCTCGGATGGATGCCAAACGGGAGAATCGAAATCGCGAGCTTTGACCCGGAACTCGGACCTTTATTCTACTTCCAGCGCCAACTGGATGACAAAACCTCCCCCCTCTTCGCCCGGACGCGATCCTGCCTCGGATGTCACGCCGGGGATGCCACCAACTTCTTGCCCGGTTCCCTGGGCCAATCTGTCTACCCCGACCGGTCAGGCCGCCCCCTCAGGACCATTGACGACTATCGTCGCTCCGGCCATCACATTCCTTTCCACCAGCGCTACGGCGGCTGGTTCGTAAGTGGCAATCACGGGGCCATGCGACACATGGGCAATGCCATTGCCACCCGCGAGAACGGGAAGCTCTCCATTGACCGGGAGCAATTTGCCAACCTGGAGAAACTCGACCGATTCTTCCGCCCCGATGCCTACCCCTCCCCTGGCAGCGACATCGCGGCTCTTCTCGTCTTCGACCACCAGATCACCATGCACTACCGACTGGTGGAGGCCGCCTACCGGGGCCGCCAGTCTCTCTTTGACAGCAAGCTCGATCCCGGGGAAACCGATGTAAGCAAGCTGGCCAAGGGCCGCAGTATGGAGGAATTCATGGAGGGCCGCGACAAGGTCATCGACTACATGCTCTTCCGCGAGGAAAGCACCATTCCAAAGGTCTCCTGCGATCCCGGCTTCCGGCGCGCCTTCACCGCCAACCGCCTCCCTGACCCAAAAAAACGCTCCCTCAAGGATCTCCGGCTCGACGGACGGATCTTTGAAAACCGCTGCAGCTACATGATCTACTCGCCCACCTTCGAGCACCTTCCGCCCCTGCTGAAGGGCGCGATCTATCGACGGATTCACGAGATCCTCACGGCAAAGAAACCGGTCGAGGGTTTTGAGTATCTCGAGCAGGACGAGAAACAACGCATTCTCGAGATCCTCCATGCCACCAAGGACGATCTTCCCGCCGGATGGCTCTGATTGAAGCTATTGCTGCACGCCCCACACTTGAATCAAGGCGTGACTATGCGCCTGAATTTGTGGTAGCGACTTGATGAATCGCAACTCATGAAATCGCTCTCCACGCTCATCCTGGTTCCCGGACTGTTAATCGCTCCCCTCGCAGCGCAGGATACAGGGGCAAAGGACCCTGAACCGGTCCCGATCCGCTACCAGGTCCCCGCCCTCATGATGGTGACCTGGGCGGAGTGGCCGGAGGAACCTGCCCAGCAGGACGTGATGGCCCAGTTCATCAAGTCCCATGGCTTCAACGCGGTGGAGGTTGAAGTGAATCTCCTGGAGATGTGCCGGCGCAATGGGCTCTATGCCCGTCTCGGTGCGGGAGACATCAATGAACTGCACAAGCAGGCTGCCGGTCTCAAGGACGACAAGAATGTCTTTGCCTACTTCATTTCCGACCGACGCCGCAAGAACTCCTTCCCTGGCTTTGCAAACATCGCCCGCGCATTCGCGGAGGCCGACCCCAACCATCCCACCATCTTCATCAACCGGGCAATATGGGGGGAATACTACGAATTCGTCAGCACCGTGAAACCGATGCTGCTGGATTACTATCACTATCACTGGGACGGACGACGCTATCCCGACCGACGCTACATCTACCTCCGCTCCATCTGCGAACTGGCCCAGCAGAACGGGATCCCGGCCATGCGCTGTGTCGGGGCGGGAGTCTCCCTCCCCCAGCTTCGCCACACCATGTACACCAGCCTCGCCTACGGGGTGCAGGCCTTCCACTTCTGGCCCCCCTGGATGTTCAGCTACGAGAAGAAGGACGACAAGCCGGTGCTGGTGGACGGGAAGATCGTGCCCCGCGTCAACGTCCCCCCCCTGGCCGAGGTGGCCCGCAGCATTCAACCGCTCGGTCCCACCCTGGCCGAACTCCGGTCCACCGGCGTCTACCACACCAAGCCCTTTCATCCCGAGGCCCCCGGGGCAGCGGAGTTCCCCAAGGATCACTGGGTCCAGGCCACGGGCGAGCATCTCGTAGTGGGAATGTTTGAAAACGAGAAGAAGCGCTCGCATTTTCTCGCCGTCAACAGCGACATCACCACGGAGCGCACCAGCCGCCTCACCTTCCAGGCCTCCGTCTCCCTTGTGGAGCGTCTTGATCGAAAAAGTGGAAGCTGGCAGAACGCCCTCGGCTCCTCCAAGGACAAGGCCGTCCTCTCCGTGAAACTACCTCCCGGGGGAGGTGACCTCTTCCGGGTTACGAGGACGAAGTGACCACTCGGATTGGTTGACCCTTACCGCGGTTTGAGCAGGGCCCGGCAGGGCGCCCCATCCGCTCCCTTGATCTTGAGCGGCAGACACAGGAGATCGTAGTCCCCCGGGTCAATGTCCACGAGCCGGAGGCCCTCGATGACCCAGATGCCGGCCCCCAGCATGACCTGGTGCACCTCCACCACGTCCTTTCCAAATCCACCGATGCTGAGATAGTCCACCCCCACCGTCATCACCCCGGCCTCGGCCAGAACCTTCCCGGCGGCTTCACTGATAGAGACAAAGTTCCTGTCGAAGACCGGGGCCATGTCCCAGCTCCTGGTCGTCTTGTGCGTCTTGAAGATGATGCGCTCACCCTGCTGCAGATTAAGCCCTTCCAGGTCGGACGGCGTGATCTGGTCCTCGACATCCATGCCAATGACCCGGCACGGCCCCATCGTCGCCTCCAGCGGCATCTCGTCCATCCCCGCACCCCCCGGAACGAAGTGGCACATGGCATCCATGTGGGTGGCGGTATGGGCACTGATCTCCAGCTTGGTCAGGTTACAGGGCTTTCCATCCACCCCGAGTTCGAAATGCCGGTAGATCTTCACCTCCGGGTCGCCCTCCCAGTGCACCATCCCGTTCTCCAAGGGAA
>JAAZXD010000490.1 GCA_014240355.1 Roseibacillus sp.
TTGATTGGCGCCAGTGACAAGTATGGTGCAGTCCCTGTCGAACGGCCCGTATCCGTAGCCGATTTCGCTGCGACGGTCTATCACGCTCTGGGTCTCGACCCGCAGGAAGAATTCGTGACCAGTGGACGCACGATGCGAATGCTTCCGGAGGGATCCGTCATCAAGGAGCTTTTCTAACGAATGAACTATAGCTCAGCTGCACAGGGCTCCTGGTAAACGCCATCCCCACGCTTCTCCACCTGGGCCGGAGCAATCACGGTAAAAAGACACTCTTTGAGCGGAAATCTGATCGTGACACTCTTCTTTGGGTTAGTTGAAGGGGCCCAGATGAACTAGCGACGGGGAGGTTGACGCCGTTTTTGTTTTTCGTCCTACGGGTAGCAGCGCCGGATCCCTGCGCCTCCGCATCAGGGCGCGGGGACTACTGCGCGCTGAAGCGGAAGAAGGCGGCGTTGTCTGACGACGAGAACTCAGGGCAGATGCTGCCATTGACCGCCGATACCGATCCAGGGTTCACGGTGATGGTTGCGAAGCAAGGTTGGAGGGGGCGTCGCGGCGGCCGGTAATAGGGGGAGCTCCAGGAGCGCCTACGGAACCTTCTCGACCCTGAGGAAGAGAGAGGGCCGTGAGGCCGTTTCCACCGTGAGGGTTGCCTTGCCGGTGTCATTCGTCGCGACAACAGCAGGGGTGGAGTTCTCGGTTGTGGGAAACGTTCCATTGCTCAGGTCCGTCGTGCTTTTCACCACGAAGGTAGAGTGAGGCGGACCGGTGATACTCAGGCTCAGGGTGGTTCCACTCAGCGAGAGGGAGCAGATTGCGGGAAATGCCGCCGGTGTCTGGAGCGGTGGTTCGACAGTGACCTTGCCGATCATGCCCCGGTGGCCTGAAATCTCGCAGTAATAGAAGATTTCCTTTCCCTCAAGATCTGCAGGAAAGGTGAACTCCGATGAGGAGTTAGGAGCTATTCTGAGGAGCCATCCAGGATCTCCGCTGCGCAGGACGCCGGACTGGCGAAAGGCACTGCCTTCCTCCAGGTCTCCGGAATACGTTACGGCATTCGGAAAATCCGTATCGTTATGGGCGAGGACGAGCGGGTGCCCCCCACTGGTGCGGGTCAGCGTGTAGGTGACACCCGAGCGAAGGGCCAGGGTGGGATTATTGAATCCGTTGACCCTGTAGTGAGACGATCCAGAATTGCCCAGGTTGATCGAGGGGTCGCTCTCGTCGAAGGAAATCGTCTCACCATTGGCGGGGAGCAGAAAGGAGGCCAGGAGCAGAGGGAGGGCACGGGTCACGATGCACCTCACGGCCTTTCCCATTCCGTGCAAGGTCATGGAGCAGTACCTACCGGATCTGATCCCCTTATGGCGCCTCGAAGCCCCCCCCACACACGCCACCGGTGGGGTGTCCCTGTCGTTTTGCCGCGTGGACAGAAGCCACGGAAAGCTGCGCAACAAACTCCTCGTCGAACATAAGAAGAATCGATGAAGGGTAGCGCTCACAATGTCGCTTAGAACCTAAGCAATAGGCGTGACTTGGACCCTGTCAACGGGGGGAAAGGCTCCTGAGCGCTCTTGGCGAAGCCTGTCGCCACCCGCTACGGCGTGACGATCTTCACCCGGAAATACCCGGCACTTTGATTTTCAAGCCGCCCGACCTCAGTCGTTGTGCTCCATCCTTCTGCCGTGACGAACTCGGAGACGTCGGTCCAGGAGGCAGGGTCCATCCTCTCGCTTTGCTCCACTACGTAAAGTTCGCCCGGCACGCTTCGCCAGGTCAGCCGAACGCGCTGCGGACTGGAGAGCTTGATCTCCAGGATCCGGAACGGGCATTCGGAGGGATTGGCCTTCCCAGGTGTAGGGCTCGCAAGGCAAACCGGCTGGGTTCGCACTCCATCGGGCGTTCGCCCGACGCTGAGATCGGCATCCTGGGGGCCGAAAGCCACGGCGTCGACGCGCACGCCCTCCGGCGTAAAGAGGCCAATGTGCTCGCCCGCACTGCTGAGGGAAAAGCTGGCGTGCCACTGGCCCCTGGCGGGGTCTTGTTGTGCGAGGTCACCGTCCAGCCAAATCAGCAGATATCCACCTGGTTCAATAATTGTGTCGACGGGGAAGGTCCAACGACTCGGAAGGTTCAGATCATCAGTCAGGGTGTAGCCTGCCAGATCGATGGGTTCGCTACCGGCATTGTAGAGTTCCAGCCAGTCTTCGAACCTGCCGTCGGCTGGGTCGGCGAGGGTTGACCGATTTGACACCATCCATTCATTGATCACAATGTCGGGGTTTGCGGGATCGACTGCTCCCGTGAAGGTGACGGAGAACTGGGAAGTGGCCGAATCGACGGGATCGCCGTGGCGATCAAATCCCTCAATAAGAAACTCATTCTCCGATTCGAAGAGCGGGATGG
>JAAZXD010000491.1 GCA_014240355.1 Roseibacillus sp.
CGAAGTTCGTCCAGGAGGAGACCGCGCAGGGCGTCGCGGATGGCGTCGTAGGCCTTGTTTCCCGCCAGATTGTTGATCTGGTGGGGATCGCTGTTGAGGTCGTAAAACTCCTCGCGGGGGCGGGGGCCGAAGCCCAGCTCCCAGTGGCGTTTGTATTTGGGATCGTCGCGGTGCTTTATCATCCAGGCCTTGGTGGGGCCGGCATCCACGTCACCGTAGGTGAGGCGGGTGTTGTTCTCGATCTGCTCGTAGGTGGGGGGCTGGGGGTCGATCAGCTTGAGGGGTTCCCCCATGGGGGCCCGTTCGGGGGTGAAGTTGACGATCACGAGGTAGTCCTCGGTGCGCAGGGCACGGGTCGGGTAGGGGAGTCCGCCGCGGGCGGTGTTGACATGTGTCTCCCGGCCGATCAGAGCCCAGCCGCGCAGCCTTGCGTGATCTCCTGCGGCGAGGGCGGGGAGGAGGTTCTGCCCGTTCATGCCCTTTTCGGGGTTCAGCCCGGCAGCCGCGAGGAAGGTAGGCGCGAGATCAATGAGCGAGACCGGTTTGGTAATGACCTGTCCCGGCTTGATGCGGCCGGGCCAGCGGGCTGCAAAAAGAACACGGGCCCCGAAGTCGTAGCAGTTGGTCTTACCGCGGGGAAATCCGGGTGCGCCGTGATCACCGGAGATGACGAGGAGAGTGTTGTCGAGTTCTCCGATCTTTTCCAGTTCAGCGATGATTTCCCGGCAGCTGTGATCGAAGGCCATACCTTCCCCGAGGTAATCGGCGAGGTCTTCGCGAACCTCAGGAACGTTGGGGAGAAAGGGAGGCATGACCCTGGCCAGGGCATCCGGGTTGAGGCCCCAGAGGTTCTTGCCGGAGCCCTTGGTCCACTTGCGGTGCGGGTTGGTGGGATGGAAGGAGTAGTAGAAGGGTTGCCCCGGCTTGCGCTTGGCAAGGAAGGCCTTGAAGTTCCCGCGACACTCGTCGAAGAGCTTCTGCTTGGCTTTTTCAATGGTTGCCTCGTCCGCCGGGGTGCCGATTGCGCCACTCACGGTCTGGGAAAACTGGTTCACCTTTCCGCCGGCCTGCCGGAAGTTGTTCTGTCTGCCACCCATGCGGTCTTCCGAAATGTGCATCTTGTGTGACCAGCCGATGTGGTAGCCCCCCTGCTGCAGGAGAAGGGCGAAGCCCTTGACCTCGTTCCACGGGTCCTGCGAGCGGTTGCCGTGCCAGGGAGTGTGCAGCTGGGAGTGGGACCCGTTGCGGAAAAAGTGCCGGCCCGAAATGAGGGCGGCCCGGGAGGGGGAACAGGAAGGAGCGGAGACAAAGACGTTCCAGCCGAGGGCTCCCTCCTTTGCGATGCGATCAAAGGTGGGGGTGGAGACAATGTCGTTGACCGAGGGAATTTCGGGGTGCGAATAGGCGGAAGCGTAGCGCCCAAGATCGTCCGCGAAGAGAAGGACGATATTGGGCTTTTGGTCCGGCGTCCTGGCGAGGACCGGGAGGCAGGCGAAAAGCAGGGCGATGACGAGAACTCTTGTCATTGGGAGGTGGAGGATATCGGAAAGGGGCGCGGGACGAAAGGCAAGCTCGCACATGGGCAGCGTTCTGCAAGAGCTCCGGTGGGGAGTGCCTGTCGTGGAGTTGCCATCGCGGGAAGATGCGGCTACACCGCCTGCGTGGTACGCTTCACCCTTTTTACAATCCTGGCCTCCTCCTGGACGCTCCTGGCGGCTGAGCCGGATCGTCCCAACATCCTCTGGATCACGAGCGAGGACAACAGCCCTTACCTCGGGTGCTACGGGGATCCCCTTGCGAAGACGCCCAACCTGGACCGGCTGGCCGGGCAGGGAATGCGGTATATTCATGCCTACTCCTCCGCCCCGGTCTGCTCGGTGGCCCGCTCGACCCTCATTACCGGGATGAATGCCAGCACCCTCGGGCTTCATAATCATCGCAGCAGCGTGCGGGTTCCTGATTCCCTGGTCTACTACCCGCAGGTCTTCCGTGAGGCCGGTTATTACTGCACCAACAACGCCAAGACCGACTACAACATGTCGATCAACGGAAAGCGGGCGGGCTGGAAGGACGTTGGCTGGCACGCGAACGGGAACAAGGCGCACTACCGGAACCGGAAAAAGGGCCAGCCCTTCTTTGCCGTCTTCAACACCACCCTGTCGCATGAGGGCCAGACCACCGACAAGGCCTATCACGGACGCAGGGACAGGAATCCGCCCCAGCGTATCGTGCCGCCGGGGAAAGTGCCGCTGGACGTCATTGCTCCTTACCATCCCGATACCCCGGAGATCCGGGAGAACTGGTCCCGCTACTACGACAACATCCATCTCATGGACCAATGGGTGGGGGAACGGCTCCGGGAACTGGAAGAGTCGGGCGCGG
>JAAZXD010000492.1 GCA_014240355.1 Roseibacillus sp.
CGGAATCGCAATGCCGTTACACCATCCCGGAGGCGGAAATCCCGGGCTGGAACTCGGTGGATGGCCCCGCCGACCTGGCAGGCTGGAACACGGGGCCGGCCGGGCTGGGATACGAGAGAACCCCGGGACCCTACGCCACCCTGATCAACACGAACCTGCCCGCCGGGACCACCAGCGCCTATGCCCGTTTCGAGTTCGAGATCACGGAGCAGTCCACCCTGGACGCCCTGGCCGCAGTCAACCTGCGCCTGCAGTATGACGACGGATTCGACGCCTATCTCAACGGAGTGAAAGTCGCGAGTGCCAACGCCCCGGACATCCCGGCCTGGAACTCGGTGGCCACCAACACCCGCGAGGGCGAGGTCGGCACCAGCATCCACACCCTCAGCCTCACTTCCTTCAAGAGCGACCTGCTGATCGGAACGAACGTCCTGGCCATCCAGCTCCTGAATACCGGGATCACCAGCACCGGCCTGCTCTGCAGCCCGGAAATCCAGGCCAGCAGTTCGGATGATGCGCCCTCCTCCAGGGCCCGCCTCTACCGCCAGCCCATCCCCCTCGACAGCTCGCAGACGGTGCGGGCCCGCGTAAAGACCTCCTCGGGATGGTCCCCCCTCCAGACGGAGGCCTACCTCGTCAACGGCGCACCGGCCGGACCGGCCAACCTGGCGGTAAGTGAGCTGAACTACCGCCCCTCTCCGGGCATCTCGGAGGCGAGCCGGGGCTTCGACGCGCGAGTCGACTTCGAGTATGTCGAGGTGATGAACATCTCGGACGTGGACGTGGACCTGCGTGGCGTGGCCTTCACCAGCGGCATCGAGTTCAAGTTCGATCTCGGAGAGGTGCGCTACCTGGCCCCGGGTGAACGGGTGGTGGTGGTTTCCAATCGCGATGCCTTCAGCCTGCGTTACTCCCGCCTGGCCTCGGCCGTGCGCATCGCCGGCGAGTACAGCCAGAATCTCAGCAACGACGGGGAGACCATCATCCTGAGCGCGGTGGACGGATCCGATATCCGCAACTTCACCTACAACGACAAGGAGCCCTGGTCCGAACTGGCCGACGGCGACGGACTCTCGCTGGTGCTGCGCAATCCCCTCGACAATCCCGACCACTCAGACCCTCTCAACTGGCGCTCCAGCACCATCGTCGACGGCGCCCCGGGCAGCAGTGACGGCAGCGAATTCACAGGCGACCCGGATCTCGACAGCGACGACAACGGGATCAACGACTTCCTCCAGTATACCCTCGCCCCGGACGAAACCACCCCCACCCTGCCCTCCATGGCGATCCAGACCTTCAACCTGGGAGAGGAAGGGGACAGCGGGGACTTCATGACCTTCAGTTACACCCGCAACCGTATCGCCGACGACGTGAACTACACCGTGCAGCAGAGCCCCAACCTGAGGGACTGGTCTCCCGGAACGGCCGAAACGATGGAGCTTATCGAACGCATTGAAAATGAGGACGGCACCGATACCATCAGCTTCCGCCTCAAGGAAGAGGTGACGGAAGCGAAGGAGCTCTTCCTCCGGTTGGCCGTTGAGAAAGACTGAGGCCGTCATTCTCGCCAGCAGGGAGCTCCCCGGCACCCGCGAGCGCCCCTTCCTGCGGTAGCAATCCAAGCGGACGCCCCTGTCATGTCAGCCCGCGGGGGCTGCCTTCCAGAGAGCGATCAATTCCGGCTACAGACCGGGGGGACCCTAGGGGATCTGCACGTTCACGTTGTCAAGGCAGAGTCCGCTAAAGGCATCAGCACTGCCATCACTGACAAAATTGAATTCGATGAGAACAGACTCTCCGATCGCGATCGCGGGAACGGGAACTTCAGTAGTGACATAATCCAGATCGAAGACCGTCATGTCGATGGGAACGTCCACCCCCAGCTGGGTCTGGTCGCTGGAGCGCAGGAAGCGCACGGAGGCGGTGTCGCCAAACCCATCTCCATCCCGGTAGGCATCGAAGCTGAGCTGGGCGGCGGCGATCCCGGTGAGATCGATGACCGGCGTGCGCAGGGAGATATCGGAGTCGATTCCAAAGTCCCCCAGGCTGGTGCACCAGGCATTGGCTGACTCATCGGCCCCGGAGAGAGGGCCGGTCGAGCCATTAGGAGAACCCAGCTCCCACTCCGTATTTCCGAAGGCATCATTGACGACCGTCGTCCAGCCTGCCGCCCCGGTCTCCAGGTCATCCGAGAAAAGGGGCGGCGGATTTTTCTCCCGAACCGCCACGAACCCCTCTCCTAGGAAGGGCAGGGCAATGACCAGGGTATGGGCACCGGAGGGATCGGCCGCAATGTCCTGCGCGTCGACAAGCCCGGCCCAGGACGCCCTCGGTGAAGACAGGTCGGGACTGACCAGGATATCATAGAGTTTACCCA
>JAAZXD010000493.1 GCA_014240355.1 Roseibacillus sp.
CAGCATTCTCGATTCGCTCGGCGATCAGCGGAGCCGCTTGCTCCGCGAGGCCTCGACCGGCGACCGGGACCGACTCGATGCGTACTTCGAAGCGGTTCGCGAGGTCGAGAGAGATTTGTCCGAAGCGGGGGCCTGGATTGACCGGCCCAAACCAAGGGTCAAGGCCGCGGTCCCCGAGGACATCACCGACAAGGCCGACCTCGTCGGCCGTATCGAGTTGCTGTTCCAGCTCGTGCCGCTCATCGTTCAAACCGACTCCTCCCGGGTCATCAGCATCGTCATCCAGAACAATCATGGGATTCCACTCGTGAACGGGGTCGCCTCCGAACACCATAATCTTTCGCACCACGGCCGCGATCCCCGGAAGATTGAGCAGCTCATGAAGATCGAGCGCGCCATTCTCGGATGTTTCAATGGCCTCATGGGCCGCATGAAAGCGCACCGTGAGGGAGGCGCGACCCTTCTTGATAATACCCTGACGATTCTCGGGAGTAATCTCGGAAACGCGGCGGCCCACGACCCCCACAACAATCCCATTATCCTCGCGGGTGGGGGGCTGAATCACGGCGGCTACGAGGCGCACAGAAGGGACGATAACACCCCTCTTTGCAACCTGTTCGTTCGGATGCTCCAGGAAATGGGCATGGAAACGGACACCTTCGGCACCAGTTCCTCATCCCTGGAATGGTAAGGTAAAAGGTTTCCTTGCTGCACTGCATGGATTCCCTAGCCTGATAACGTTATGGGCCATTCCGATCCTACAGATTTGTGAGGTCGTTCCATGTGGCCTGTCTTGTCTGAATCAACTATTCATAACAATCCCAAGTGAAATCCATGAACGCTGCCAAACAAATCGCCATCCTCTCTCTCCTTGCCCTCATGAATCCGGCAGGAGCCGAAGAGAAAGTAGCAAAGCCAGAGGATAAGCCCGGTTATGACAAGACGAAGGATGCTGGCGCGAAGGCCCCGGAAGGAGCGGACATCCTCTTTGACGGGAGCCAGAAGTCGATCGATGCGAACTGGGAAATGTGGCCGAAAAAAGACATGAAGGTTACGTGGTCACTGGTGAAGAGCCCTACGGATGACGCGAAGGCGCTGATGACCAACGGTGGTAAGAGTTGGGGAACGCATGACCTGGTGACCAAGAAGAAATACAAGGACTTCGAAGGCCACGTGGACTTTGTCCTGTGCGGCAAACGTGGTGACGATTCGCTCGAGGGTTACTCCAACAGCGGCGTTTACCTTCATAACCGGTATGAGATCCAGATTGAATCGCCCAAGGGGAAGGACACGAAGGATCCCTACAACTGGAAGATCGGACCCCACGGCATTGCGGCCTTCTGCATGGAGCGCGTTCCAGACACCAATGCCTGGCGGCCCAACGGCCAATGGCACTCCTTTCACTTCATCTCCAAGGCTGCCCGCTGGGACGGTGACAAGATGGCAGAACCAGCGCGGGCCACGGTGTGGTGGAACGGCGTCAAGGTTCATGACAATATCCAGATCAAGCATGCCAACGGCGGAATCAAGGTCAGCCCGGCGCTTGGGGGCCTCAAGCTCCAGGAGCACGGCCAGGATGTCCGTTTCCGGAATGTCTGGGTGCGGGAGATGAAGTGAAGGGCGGCTAGTCTCTGTGCCGCCAACTCCGACCAACCAAACAACCCGTGAACTCTAACAATCATGAGTAAACCAACGAACTCACTATCGAGGAGAAACTTCTTGAAGACCGCGGGCGCCACCGGCGCGGGCGTCGTCGGGGCTCCCTACATCCTGACCGCCGATCACCACGGCGACAAGCTGCGCATCGCGCACATTGGCACCGGCGGGCGCGGTGGCGCCCATATCAACATGGCGGCAGGCGAGGGCTGCATCTGCAACTGCTACTGCGACGCCGACACCGGCCGCTGGGGTGAGGCGAAGAAGAAGTGGCCCAAGGCGAAGGGATACACGAACTACTTCGAGATGCTCGATAAGGAGAAGAACAACTACGACGCGGTGTCGATTGCCACCCCGGACCACCACCACTACCCGGCGGCGATCCACGCGATGAAGCTGGGGAAGCACGTCTACCTCGAGAAGCCGCTCACCCACACCGTGTGGGAGGCGCGCCAGCTCGGCATCGCCCGCGACAAGTACAAGCTCGCCACCCAGATGGGCAATAACGGGCACGCCAACGAGGGCAACCGCCTGATAGTCGAGTGGGTTCAGCAGGGCACGCTGGGCAAGATCAGCGAGGTGCACTGTTGGACGAACCGCCCGGTCTGGCCGCAGCCGGTCGCCAACCCCAAGGAGGCGGACAAGGCCCCGCCTGAGCTCGACTGGAAGTCCTACCTCGGCAGCGCGCCCGTCACGCAGCTGTACAAAAAAGGCATC
>JAAZXD010000494.1 GCA_014240355.1 Roseibacillus sp.
CCCCGGGCCGCCTGTCGAGATCGACGTAGCGGGAAAGATCTCGAAGAGCGATCACGGTGGCTCCCGATTTCTTGAGGTATTCCATGTCCCTGCGGAAGCGCTCGACAGGAGTGGAGCAATGGCGATTGACGTCAGGGACACCGTGATAGGTGAGCACGGTGACCCGCCCGGAACGGGCCTCCGCCAGTGCCTGCACGATGCGATCGTCTTCCTGCGCTCCGATCCCGCGGGTCATGGTGCTCGGAATCAGGAAGGGGTGATCCTCCCCCGGGACATAGGCCCGGCCGTTTCCCCCCTTGTCGTCCAGGGGGCGTTCGGGATCTCTCCCCCTCCGGGCAATCGCGTAGCCGAGATCCTGCAGAATGGCGAGAACACGCCGGTCGAAGTGCCCGCCCGGGTAGGAGAAGGAAACCGGTTTTGCGATCTTGTTTTCAGCACAGGCACGATCAAACCCCTTGATTTGCCGGCGGATTTCCTCGGCGGTGAGAGGCAGCAGATTGGGATGGCTTACGGTATGGCAGCCGATCTCGAAACCTTGCTCCTGCAGTTGACGTGCCCCCGCCCAGGTCAGTCGCTGCTCACTTCCCAGCCATCCGGAGGTTATGAAGAAGGAGGCCCCGAATCCATACTTCTTGAGAAGGGGAGCCACGGTAATCAAATCCGACTTGTTCCCGTCATCAAAGGTGAGCACCACCAGTTTATCTGGAATGGGAAGCCGGGACACCTCTTCGGCTCCTCGGAGTCCGGAATAAGGGAGCAACGGCAGAGCACAGAGAAGAGGTCCAATCCTCCGGAACATGGAGACAATCTGACGAACTGTGCCTCCTCCGTCGAGCAACGATCATTTTCTGGTGATCCTACCCGTGAACCGGGAGCGGAAGCGGGATTGCAACTCGCCGGGCAATGGCTACAAGCGCGGACCGAGATCGAGTTACCGAGAGGCCATCACCCAGGAAAATGCCCGCCCCCACCCCTGCTCCCGATCCTGATCGCCTGACAGGCTTTGTCCTCTGTCGCGGTGGACTGGAAGACGTCGTGGCAAGGGAACTCCGGGAACTGGAGATCGAGGTGGTGGACAAGCGCAAGCGGGCAATCGAAATCGTGACCAACCTGGCCGGATTCTACCGGGCCAACATGGGACTACGGTCGGCACTCAACGTCCTTCGTCCCATTCGCAGTTTCAACGCCCGGAACTACGACCTGCTTTACTACCAGTCCCGTAAGACCAACTGGCACAAGCTCTTTCCGGTGGACGCACGGCTCCGCATCGACATCAAGGGCCACTCCCCCAAGATCACGCACACCCGCTATGCCATCCACCGCGTGAAGGACGGAATCACGGACACCTTCCGCAAACTCTGCGACGGGGTGCGGCCCTCTATCGAAAAGCGCAACCCGGATGTTCACGTCGTGGTCTACCTTGAAAAACACCGGGCCACCCTCGCTCTCGACATGTCCGGCACACCGTTATTCAAGCGGGGATATCGGATCGAACACGGTGAAGCCCCCATGAAGGAAGATCTCGCTGCTGGACTCCTCGCGCTCTCCGGCTGGGACTGCCGGTCGCCGCTGCTCGATCCGATGTGCGGGTCCGGCACCCTCCTCTTCGAGGCCTGGATGATGGCGGCCGGCATCGCTCCGAATCTCCATCGGCGCTTCGGCTTTGAAGCCCTCCTCGACTACGACCCGCAGGTCCACGCCGCTGAACGGCGCAGGCTGGAGGCCCGCCAGGCTCAACCGGAGGGAATGCGATTGCTCGGAATCGAAATCGATGGAGCTACCTTCCGCACCCTGCAGAAGATCCGCGCGCAGCATTTTCCGGAAGCTCCCATTCAGCTCGAACACGGTGACTTCCGCAACCTCGATCCCGGCGGCGAATTCGGCGCTGCGGTCTGCAACCCACCTTACGGGCTGCGGAGCGGGGAGACGTTCGAAATCACCCCGCTCTACCAGGCGCTCGGAGCCTTCCTCCGTCAGCACCTCGCCGGGCGCTGCGCCGGAATCTACACCGCCAACCATGAAGCCGCACCGCATTTCGGGGGAGACCCAAAGGCCTCGGTGCCGTTGCTCAACGGCTCTCTGGAAGGCCGGCTCTACCGTGTTGCCCTGGACGGGGCTGGATAACGCGACCTTCGATGAGCGGATCCAGATGGCCGTGATCAGCAACGGTCACGATTTGCCAATGGAGGGGCAGGAAACAGGACGGCACCTCCTCAAATCAGAACGATGGCGCTCCCTGGACAGCTCATGATCGCTCCCTGATCACTTCTCCTTTCCGGACAGGTCATGAACGGCTCGGAAAATGGCCTCTTCCGCCCCTTCGTCCCACAGTCCCGGCAACCCGTAGTAGATATTCGATCCGCCGCCCT
>JAAZXD010000495.1 GCA_014240355.1 Roseibacillus sp.
CCCTCGATGATGACACCGATGGCGACAACCTCACCGATGGAATTGATCCCCATCCTCTTGTCATTAATTCCATCACAAGTGTCCTCGCCGGGGAAATCATCGAGTTTGCCGGACCAGATGAACTCAATCTCGATCCCTCCAAAGCAGTGATAGCGATGGATGTAAATGGTGACATGGATCGAACGATCGACGGGGTCTTGTTCCAAACCGGAGGCCAGGGAGGCACTATCGAGACCGTCACTGCCGGAGCCGTTACCATTACCACATCCGCCGCCCACCAGATCAACGACTGGGCAGCTGTGCAAAACTACACCGGGGGCGCAGATGCCACGTCCGCCGCCAATCTCGCCGCGGTCATGCGGGATATCCGCTGGAACGGCAATCCCAACCCCGTCACCGTCGATATTGAGGGCCTGAGCTCGGGCACTCTTTATGAGATCCAGTTGCTCACCAACGAGGGGGCCGATCGGGACCGCTTCTGGGACATTTCGGTCAATGGAGAATTCGTGGTTGATAACTACTCGTCCGAGGGAGCAGAGGGCGCGGGAGTGTGGACACCGGACAATGGCTTCGCCTATGTCATCTCAGTTCCGGCTCAGGAGGATGGAACAATCAATGTCGTCATGCAGGCCAACATCGACGGCCGTCCTCGTTCCGACGCCCCGGGCAGCGATGGTAATCCCATCCTGCAAGGCGTCATCGTCCAGCGGCGCGGACCACCGCCCCCTCCTCCCCCGATCTGGGTCACTCGCGCCGCCAACGGCGACCTCAACCTCAATTGGGAGAGCAAGCTCGGCCGACTCTACGATATTCGTAGTACTGACGACCCGGCCGCCAATCAGGATCCCACGCTCTGGCCCATCATCCTGACCGACATTGAATCCACGCCTCCAGTCAACATCGAGACCATCCCCTTCCCGGGAGATGACAAACGATTCTATGTCTACGAGGAGAAACCGGTTCCCCCCTTCTACCTCGAGGACTTCGAGGCTGGCATGGGCGGCTGGACCGCCGGGGTCGATGATGCCACCGGGTTGACCTTATGGGAGTGGGGCGCACCCAGTGGAGGATTCGGTCCGGCCTCGGGCGCAGAAGGATCAGTCAACTGCTTTGGAACCAACATTTCCGGCGACCACAACTTCAATGCCGATATCTGGCTGCACTCGCCCACCATCGATCTCACCGCCGCGGGAATTGGCGGGGTCATTCTGGAGTTTCAGCAGTTCAAGGATATCGAGCCCCCCAATCCGGATCTTTTTGACTACGGATCCATCCGGGTCCTGCGAGCGTCGGATGGCACGCAACTCGGTGCCGATATCGTCTCTGACCTCACCGGATCCACGATCGACTGGGAGACCTTCTCCGCTCCCTTCCCCCCCGAAGCGATCGGAGAGGAGATCGTGATCGAATTCCAATTCATCAGTGATGATGTCGCTAATTTCACGGGTTGGTACCTCGACGATATTGCTCTCAAGCTGGAGTAAACCCACCAGAACGACTTGCCCCTGGGGCTGGTTAAGGCTTTGACGGGGCGCGTGAATGCCCGCCCCGGGGCATCCGCCTCCACAGGCGCCCTGAGGGAGCGTTTGTGGTCCAGATCACCGACAGATTTTGCAGGCAGGATTGCAGCTGCAGCACGTCGGCGCTTCGTATGCAGGGAGAGCACAGAGTTGGACATGTTGACATCGGGAGAAGCAGGGCTGAAGATGATGGGCGTCACAAACACCTCAAAGCGAGGTCCTCGATGCCCAGTTACATTCCCACAACGGCCGTCCTTCTCGCCCTTGCGCTCACCTCCGGAGCGATTTCCGCCCAGCAAAAGAGCAAGCGGCACACCTGGAGCGGCGTCGAGCGCATCGTGGCGGTCGGCGATGTCCACGGCGACCACGGCCAGTTTCTGAAAACCCTTCTCGCGGCGAAGGTCATCGACAAGGACACCCACTGGATTGGCGGAAAGACCCATCTTGTGCAAACCGGAGATCTCTTTGACCGAGGACCTGATTCGCGCAAGGCCATGGACCTCCTGATGAAGCTTGAGGTCGAGGCAAAGAAGTCCGGCGGCCACGTGCACTGCCTCGCCGGCAACCACGAGGAGATGATGCTGCGGGGCGACTGGCGCTACGTCCACCCGGGTGAGGTGCAGGCCTTCGGCGACAACGCGAAATACAGTGCCGCCATCGGACCCGAAGGTGTCTACGGAAAGTGGATCCGAAATCATAACAGCGTCATCAAGATCAACAATGTGCTCTTCCTTCACGGCGGCCTCGGAGGGCCCTACGCCACCATGTCGCTGGACCAGCTCAACGAAGGAATCCGCAAGGGTCTCAATACCGGAACCGGCATGTCCCGCGACTCGAAT
>JAAZXD010000496.1 GCA_014240355.1 Roseibacillus sp.
AGTGTCGTTGCTCCGTCATCCACCGATCCCAAGGATTGGCCCATTTACGACGGCAACATGGACCTCACTCCCACTCCACCCACCAACACCCTCTCCATTCCGCTGCCGCCGGAAACAATACGGCTCTTTGTGGTCGAGGAGTTCCCCGCACCCTGATGCCGCGGCTCCGGTGCCTGCTTCCCCCTCCCCGCACCGCTACAGCTTACCGCGTACACCGCACCCTGATTCCTGCACCCCCATCACCCCCGCATTCAGGACAGGCTAACGGAGGTCTTCTGTCACGACGCTTGTCGGTCCCGAGTGCCCCGCTAGCTTGCAAGGACAATGAAATTTGGAATCTTCGTGGGCTTGGCAGCATTCTCTCTCGGAGCAGGGCACTCGGGAGGAGAGGAAAAGCAATGGTTTGTGGATCGGAATCTGGTCTATGAACGAGGAAGTGCCTTGAGTGAGGAATATTTGGGGAAGCATGCGCCGGAGTTTTCCAAGAGGCTCGAATCCGTCATTCCCTGGATCGTACGGATCGAAGTAAGGCACTCGTATGTGAAGAACGGCTACAGCTCGAATCACGGCACGGGAATCATTTTAAAAGGCGGGCGGGTCCTCACGGCAAATCATGTTCTGACTGAGAAAGCCAAGGAGGGGAAAAAGCAGATTCTCCTCACCACGACGGACGGACGGGGTTTTCCTGCAGAGGTCCTCAAGGAGGGGGAGAAGGATTGGACCATGCTGCGGATCACCGGGAAAGAGAGTCAGGAGATGGCAATGAAATCACCCGTGGTGATGGGGAAGGCGACGTCAAAGCAGACTGCGGCCTTCTTTGGCTATCCCGCACGATTGGGTCTCGACGAAAAAGGGAGAGTGAAGTCGTTTCATCAGGGCAACGAAACGAAGGGGGTTCCGGCAAGCAAACTCTCGCCGCTCTTGGTGGTGGCCATCGTTTCCGATCCGGAGGCGATGAAGCTCAAGCCGCTGGCAGGTTTCCCTCCGGTCGGGGGGATGAGTGGCGGGCCGGTGTTAAATGTCGAAGGGAAAGTGATCGGAGTACAGACTTCCGTTTCCAAGACGACCGAGGACGCCACCGGAAAGGTCCTCTCCTACACGATTAATGCCACGCCCACCAGTTAGGTGACGGGAGATCGATAGAGCACTCAGGATTTCGGCAGCCAACCGAGTTTGACGAGGAAGGCATCTGCTTTCTGGAGCGTCTCGTCATGATGTTTCCCGCGGTTGGAAAATTCGTCACCCTGCACCCCACCCTGCTTCCTGCACCCTGATGTGGGGCTGTGGGGAGTTATCAGTTCCTTATGTCGTCTGCGGTTCCGTTTTGCCATCTGGTCCAAGCGAACAGAGAGCAAAGCCAGTGTTTTCCTGGCTGGAATCGCCTTCCTGATTGCGAGACTGCCAGGGATTCCCCAGGGATCCACCACTTCTACGGGCAAGCCTCCGCCCTTCTTGTTTATCATATTCTGGTTGTTATTATAAGGGTCGAGCTGGTCCACGAGTTAAACAAGCGCTCTTTCATCTGGTCAGATGGTGGTTGCCCGCTGCACAGGAATTACCCTCGTCAGGAAAGGCAGGATGAGATTCCATCTAAAGAAACTGGCGGTTCTCACGTTTTAAGGCATGAAGATATACCCAACACGATGAGCCGGCACATCCAGTCACCCGAAACAGAGGCTGAACTTCGGCGCCAGCGAAGGACCGCGACCACGATGAGCGTGATCATCGCCGTGCTCTCGATCACCCTGATCGGCGTCATTCTTGCCTTCATTATCCTTCCCAGTCTCTCGCAGCAAAGCACCGCTCTGGTCTCTTACCAGGCCGCCATGCCCGAGGATGTGCGGATCGATCAGAAGCGGATGGATACCCAGGTGCAACGGAATCCATCGGCTCCCAGTAGCGCGATGGCGAAGGTAGTTGCCAGCACCGCTCCCTCACCAATCTCTGTTCCCGTGCCGGAGGTGACCGAGAATCCATCGCTCGACTACGGCTCCGATGGCGACTTCGGCTCAGGCTGGGGATCCGGTGATGGCACCGGAGCCGGAGGAACCAGCTTCTTCGGTCAGTCCGTGCGCGCGGAGCGCATCTGCTACGTAATCGACTTCTCGAGCTCGATGGGCTCGCAGGGCAGGGCCGACCTCATGCGCAAGGAACTCAGCAAATCGATCGGCCAGCTTTCTCACGGCACGAGATACGGACTCGTCTTTTTTTCCTGCATCGCGTGGGAGGCCGGCGATCAGGTCAAACTGAACCGCAAGGGCGGGAGTGCGGTAGTCAAAGTCCCCGGCGGAAAGAACTACAAGTGGAAGAAGGCCGGGGGCAGCGGCTGGGGACCTGACGGAATCGGGCAGCG
>JAAZXD010000497.1 GCA_014240355.1 Roseibacillus sp.
GCCCACTTCGATCTCAACCACCTTACCCTCGAAGCTCTCCTCCAGGCCAGCCTCCACCGACCTATCCGCAACCGATGGATTCACCTGGGCGAACCCCACGGCAATCACGCCCAATAGGGCAGACACTCCAAGAACCACGTGTTTCATGCGCTGACTATAGACCCGATTTTCATGCACTTGGCGAGAAAATCACATCTCTTCACATTCATCTCCGCCCAGATGAATTGGCAAACGCCCCGGTCTCGCTAGGGTGACGTGCCGATGCCACGCATCCCAGATGAAATCGTCCAACAGGTCCTCGGCGCGACCGATATCGTGGACCTCATTTCATCCTATGGGTTGGATCTCAAGCGGGCGGGCGCCGACTTCAAAACCCACTGTCCCTTTCACAACGAAAAGACTCCCTCCTTTAATGTCAGCCCCGGCCGACAGTCCTATCGCTGCTTTGGCTGCGGCGAAGGCGGGAATGCGGTGGGGTTCATGATGGCCTACGAAAATCTCCCCTTCCCAGAGGCTCTCCGCAAGCTGGCCTCGCGAGCCAATATCGCCATTGAGGAGGCAGAGTACGACCCGCAGGAAGACCGACGTCGTCGTCACCTCAGCCGCCTCAAACTCCTCCACAATCAGGCCGCCCGCTTCATGCACAAGCTCCTCCTTGAGGATTCCGCTGCCGAGCACGCCCGTCAGTATCTGAAGTCCCGCGGATACAACCGCGAGATGGCCGCCCGCTGGACGGTGGGCTGGATGCCACAAAACACGAACCTGTTTCTCGATTGGGCTCGGGAAGCCGGCTTTACCGGCAAGGAACTCCTCCGCTCAGGCATGACCAAGCTCAAGGACGACAGTAGGCCCAGGGCTGGTCTCTGGGTCCGCTTTGGAGACCGTCTCATGTTCCCCATCCACAACGAACGTGACGACGTAATCGCCTTCAGTGGACGCAAACTGCGGGAAGAGCAGGGGGGCGGGAAATACATCAATTCCCCCGAGACTCCCATCTTCAAGAAAGCCAACGTGTTCTTCGGCCTCAACAAGGCCATCCGCCACATGAAGGATTATGCAGTGCTCTGCGAAGGACAACTCGACGTAATCGCCTGTCACGAAGCCGGCGTAGAAAACGCAGTCGCGACCCAGGGCACCGCCTGTACCAGCGAACACGCGCGTCTTCTCAATCGCTACACTAACACCAACAAGGTGGTGATCTGCTACGACTCAGACTCCGCCGGGCACGATGCAGCGGCCAAGGCCTTCCTCGAACTGGCAACCTACGGAATGGATGTGCGGGTCGCCAACATGCCGGCGGGCGAGGACCCTGACTCCCTGATCAAGTCGTCGGGACCGGAATCCTTCCGCGTCCTGTTGGAAAAATCCGCGGAGTTCTTCGACTACCGGCTGCGCCACCTTGCTGAAGAGAACAATCTGGAGGATCCGGGCACCAAGGCCCGGGTGGCACGGGAACTCGCTCCTCTCCTCAATGCCCTCTCCGACAAGAACGCCCAGGAAGCATCCATTAACTTCGTGGCCACACGTCTCGGACTCGGGCCGGACGGAATCCGTCAGGCGGTAGTGGAGGCCGCCCGCCGACCCAGCCGGCGCCGCGAGCGGAAGGAAGAGACCATCGTCGTGGAACCCACCCCGGTCGACCGGGAACTAGGGGTTCTGGCCGCCCTCGCGCTCCAGTCCCACGAGGTTCTCGATTTCCTGTGTGACCAGACCGAGCAACTCCTCCTTGGATCGGAAGGACGTGAGGGAGAGGCCCTTCTGCGGTGCATTCTCACCGCACGACCGGAAGTTCCGGAACCTGCGGCCGTGAACACCTTCCTGCAAAAGCAAACTCGGGAAGATCAGGCCGTTCTGCTCGCCCTCCTCGAAGATCCCACCCCTGAGGATCCCCTCACTGCCGCCACCGAAATCTTGGGAAAACTCGCCGAGCAGGGAATCCTCCGCGAATTGGGATCTCTCGGTGCCCGTCTCAAGAGCCCCGACCTCACCGACGGGGAAGCCGAGGAGATCATGCAGCAGATCACTGATCTGCAAAGAATACGCTCCGAGGCCAAAAATCCTTGACCTCCCCAGTAACCTCAAGAACAGTCCCCTCTTGCTTCTGGGAGCAGAGCCCCCAGCTTGCTATAATGGGAGAATTGTATCCCGGTCCCAGTTACTCCGAATAGGCCCATGGCGAAAAAAAAAGTCGTGCCCAGGAAGTCCGCCAAAAAAGCAGCCAAGAAAAAAGCCGCCCCGTCGGCCAGGAAGGCCGCTAAGAAGGTGACTAAGAAGGCAGCCAAGAAAGCTCCCAAGAAGGCAGCTAAGAAAGCTCCCAAGAAGGCAGCTAAGAAAGCTCCCAAGAAGGTAGCC
>JAAZXD010000498.1 GCA_014240355.1 Roseibacillus sp.
TCGGGTGGTTGAGAGACCACCACTACGTTGTCAAAGACCGCCACCCCGAGCGGGGACTGCAGGAATTTCTCCTGGACGAAAACATGGGACTTGTCGGCTTTGCCATCACCATCGGTATCCTGTACGACCACAATACGATCACCCTCCCCGTCCCGCCGGGCACCGCGGTAGTTGACCCCTTCCGCCACCCAGGCGCGTCCGTGGTGATCAAAGTCGATATTGGTGGGATTACGGAAGAGCGGTGACTGGGCCCACACCGTGACTTCCAGGTCGTCCGGCACCACGAACCGCTCCACCGGCACCTCGGTCTCTTCCCCTGTTGCGGAGTTGCCTGCACCGGGTTTGGCATTGAAGACGAGGAAGCGAACACTGCTCGTCTTGCCTCCCTGCTGGCCGACACCCCCCTTGTCCAGTCCGCCCCGCGCAACAAAACGGGTATAGCCTTCCGGCACATCATAGACGATGGTGGAGGGTGCGTGAGTACCAACCCCATAGGAAACGGATTTCCCGCCCACTTCCATCTGCTGCCCCCCGGCATTCCTGTTCAGGCGGGCGCTCCCCCAACCCGCGAAGGCGGCCTTCCATTTGAGATCGGTCAATTTCAGCGTGCCCTTCGGGCCAACGAGACGCGGTTCCATCCAATCCGCCCAGTCACAACCATAGCCATCCCCTGTTTCGTCCACGACGAGGTAAAGGGAACGGGATCCCTTGAGATCTGCCTCAATGTCCACCGCATGCCCGGGCGTCCTCGCAGTGACCACCGGACTCGCATAGAGTGGTTTTGGTTTCTCGGCGGCGACGGTGCCGCCGAGCAGCAGGAGAAGAATGGGTGATGGCCAGAGTGAGGATCTCATTGTCATAGAGCTCGCAGATGGGTCTTCATCACGCAAGCCCCCTCGCAACTTTGGCTGAATAGTTTGTCATTTTCTCCGGTGATCTGCGTGCCTATTCGGGCTTGCGCTCCGAAGTGCGGACCTCACCATCCGGCATGCAAGTGGATGGGCGCCTCTATCGCACGGTTTGGAGCGTTCCTGCCAAGGGAGTGGTACGCGTCATCGACCAGCGGCATCTTCCGTGGAATTTTGTCCTCCAGGACCTCGCCACCGTCGAAGAAACCGCAGTTGCCATCAGGGAGATGCACGTCCGCGGGGCCGGGTGCATCGGGGCCACCGCCGGTTATGGAATGTGGCTGGCAGCCCGGGAATCCAGTGGCTCCATGAAACGACTGGAACAGCTCGCCGCACTCCTCACTGCTACGAGGCCCACCGCTCGAAACCTTTCATGGGCGGTCGAACGCCAGCTCAATGTTCTCAAAGACCTTTCGCCTGACCAGTGGGACCATGCTGCCTTGACTGAGTCGAAGGCCATTGCCGACGAGGATGCCTCATGGTGTGAACGGATCGGGGAGCATGGTCTCCCCCTGCTGTCCGGCATCCACGAGAAGAAGTCGAGACAGGCTCCGGTGCAGGTTCTCACCCACTGCAATGCCGGATGGCTCGCCTTCACCGACTGGGGATCGGCCACCGCACCAATTTATGCGGCCCATCGAGCCGGGATACCCATTCACGTCTGGGTCGACGAGACCCGACCCCGGAACCAGGGGAGCCGCCTCACGGCGTGGGAATTGCAAAACGAGGGAGTCCCCCATACGGTCATCGCTGACAATGCCGGGGGCCACCTCATGCAACACGGCAAGGTCGACATCGTGATTACCGGCTCCGATCGGACGACCTGCACCGGGGATGTCGCCAACAAGATCGGGACTTATCTCAAAGCTCTGGCCGCTCACGACAACGACATTCCCTTCTACGTCGCCCTCCCCTCTTCCACTATCGACTGGGAATGCCGGGACGGGGTGCGGGGGATCCCCATTGAGGAGCGTGGCGGGAGCGAGGTCTCCACCGTTGAAGGACTTACCCACGAAGGAGTCGTCCAAGGGGTCAATCTCGTCAACCCTGGCTCTCCGACCAGCAACTACGCCTTTGACGTGACACCCTCACGCCTCGTGACTGGATTGATCACCGAACGCGGGATCTGTGATGCTACCGCGGAGGCGATTGCGATTCTCTTCCCTCCAACCGCACGCAGGTGATGCCTGGCATTGTCCGCACTCTCAAGAATGGTTACTGGGATCGCACCACCGTAGTCCGCGCCAGTGAGGGAACCCTCCGGGTCCGCAAGGAAAGCAGGGAAAGCGAAACCCCGGGCCCGTGGGCGCACGAGGCCCTCCGAAATGAGATCGCCTACCTGGAGAGTCTTCCAGAGGCTGCCGCAAAATTCTTCCCGACCCTTCTCTCCTCATGGGATGAGCAGACAATCGGGTATGAGATCCCCTATTATCAGGA
>JAAZXD010000499.1 GCA_014240355.1 Roseibacillus sp.
ATGGTCAGGGAACAGGCCGAACGCTTGGGGAAGCCGATCGTAGCCCACCTCAATCATCCCAATTTTCACTTCTCCTTTACTGCGGAGCAACTCGCAGAGGTGATCGAGGAGCAGTTCTTCGAGGTCTATAATGGCCATCCGGGGATCAACCACCTGGGAGATGAGACCCGTCCTGGCGACGAGGAGCTCTGGGACCTGGCCAATGCCATCCGGGTTGGCAAGCTGAAGGCGCCTCCACTCTTCGGGGTGGCGACCGACGACTCCCACCAGTATCATGGAGGGAACGTCTCTCCCGGCCGTGGGTGGATCATGGTCCGGGCTGAGCGGCTGGAGGCCGACCTCCTGATGGAGGCGATGGAGCGGGGGGAATTCTACTCTTCTTCGGGAGTGATTCTCAAGGAGACCTCCTTCCGTGACGAGGTCATCGAACTGGAGGTCGAAGGAGAATCCGGAGTGACCTACTCCACGCAGTTCCTGGGGGTTCTCAAGGGGGAAAAGACCCGCAAGGAGTTTGCGATCAGTGAGGAGTTGCGACCGGTTTACCGCCTGCGGGGAGATGAACTCTACGTCCGGGCGGTGGTGACTTCTTCCAAGGATCATCCCAATCCGTCCTTCTCCGCCCAGAAGGAACAGGCCTGGACCCAGCCGGTGGGCTGGAGGAAAGCGGTTGATACAGGGGAATAACAGTTTGAAGAGACGGAAGGCGGGTGGTGCAGGTAGCGGAAGCTGAGTTTGGGTCGGAGGGTTACCGGGAAACTTTGGCCCTGCGGAAGCGAATCCTGCGGGATCCCCTGGGTCTGGAGTGGACGGAGGAAGAGGAATCATGGGAATCCAGGGAGCGGCACTTTGCGATGCAAGTCGATAACGAGACCGTGGCCTGCGTGGTAATCCGGCCGCTGGGGCAGGGAGTAGTCAAACTACGCCAGATGGCGGTGGAGCCGGCCCGGCAGGGGAGGGGGATCGGGCGCGGGCTCCTGGAAGGAGTGGAGAAGATCCTGGTCGCCGATGAACTGGATCGCATTGAGCTCAACGCCCGCGATACCGCGGTGGGCTTCTACGAGAGGCTGGGCTTCAGGAAGGTGGGGGAAGAGTTTGTGGAGGTGACCATTCCGCACTGGAAGATGGTAAAGACCCTGCGTTGACTTTTTGGCTTTCGGGCCGGGGACCTTCCGATTACCTCTCCAGCCATGGAGCACCATGTCTATTTCTGGATGAAGGAGGAGCGGAAGAACGACGATGACCGGGCGGAGTTCGAGGCCGGGATGAGCAGGCTCAAGGAGTCGGCCACCCTGGAGAGCGGACGGTGGGGAAGGCCGGCGGAGACCGAGGAGCGCCCGGTGACTGATCATTCGTGGGATTACGGACTCTCCTTCAAGTTCGCGACCCTCGACGATCATAACGACTACCAGGGTGACGACCCGCACCACAGGGAGTTCGTGGAGACCTTCAAGGACTGGTGGGACAAGGTGCGGGTAATGGACCTCGGCTAGCGGGAAACCGATCCTGATCCATCAGGTTGGTGGCAGGTTCCGGGATGAGAGGGCTCCGGATCCGGGGTTTGCTGAGAAGGCGAGTTCAGGGTCTCCAGGGCTCGGGTCCTCCCGGCTTTTTCTGGAGAAACTTTGCATCAACTTTCTGGTACCAGGCGTGAAGGTCGTGTCGCATGGATTTGACGCGTTCCGGTTCCTTCCCGGCAAGATCGGTCTTCTCCCCGATATCCTCCTTCAGGTTGTAGAGGTGGACGCGGCCGTCCTCGAGGCGCTCGATGAGCTTGTAGTCTCCCTGGCGGATAGCTCCACCGGGAAAGCCCCCCTGGTTTGAGTAGTGCGGATAGTGCCAGTGGAGTGACTTGCGGGGGAGAGTGGTATCCGGATCCTTCAGGAGGGACACGAGGGACTGGCCATCGAGATGCTGCTTGGGTCTGGCGGGGAGCCCGGCAAGTTCGAGGAGGGTGGGGTAGAAGTCGGTGGAGGTGACCGGATGGGGGCAGACGGAACCGGGCTTGGTGAGGCCGGGAGCGACAATCATGTACGGTTCACGGATGCCCCCTTCATAGAGCCAGCCCTTGCCGCCCCGCAGGGGCAGGTTGGAGGTAGGGCTGCCCTCCGAGGTGGAGAGTCCGCCATTGTCGGACATGAAGATCACGATGGTGTTTTCCGTGAGGTCGTTCTGATCAAGGGCGTCAAGGACCTGCCCGACCGCAGAGTCCATGGACTCCATCATGGCGGCATACACGGCATGGTCATGGATGGCCTTTCCGCCAAGACGTTTCAGCTTCGCTTTGTAGTAGGCGACCAGGTCGGCGGGAGCCTGAATGGGCGTGTGCGGGTTATGGAACGCGAAAT
>JAAZXD010000049.1 GCA_014240355.1 Roseibacillus sp.
CCTCGCCTGAAACCACGCCCCGTCAACTATGGAACGGCTGGTTCAGCCACTCCCAGATGGCCGGAACGGATAGCCCTGCATGATCCTGGATCCAAGGATGCACTCTGGGCGCAGAAGAGCTTTGATCACAGCACCTGGAAAACCATGAGGTTGCCCGTCCACTGGGAAAAGGCGGGACTGCCCGACTACGATGGTATCGTGTGGTTCCGTCGCACGGTGGAGATCGGCGAAGAAATGGCACTCGGCAAAGCCACCCTGAGCCTGGGCGCCATCGATGACATGGACGTGACCTGGGTGAACGGGAAACGGGTGGGCGGATACGAACAGCCCGGAGCTCACTTCACTCCCCGCAACTACGAATTGCCCCCAGGCACGCTCATTCCGGGCAAGAACACCATCGCGGTACGTGTAATGGATCACGGCTCCGGGGGGGGACTGGCACAGACTCACGGAAAGATGCAACTGACCGGGGGTGGAAAGACGATTCCCTTCACGGGTTCCTGGCACTACCGTGAAGGCGCAAGCCTGTCGAAACTTCTGGCCCCTGTGCCAACGGATTCCACCGCTATTGCAACCCCGGCAAAATCCTTCACAGGAAAATTTACCCTTCGCCCCCACGACGTGGTGGCCCTGGCGGGTGGCACCAACATGGTGAAGCAGTTCGAAGCGGGTCATCTGGAAGCGATGCTCACCCACACGGCCTCTGATCCCGTTTATTTTCGCGACCTTGCCTGGCAGGCAGACACCGTCTACCGCCAGCAGCGCCCGCGAAATTTCGGCACACACCTCGACCTGCTCAGACGCATGGGAGCAGGGGTCATCATTGCGAACTTCGGCCAGACGGAGGCTCTGGATGGAGCGACGCAGCTTCCGCAGTTTCTCACGGCCTACGGCAAACTCCTGGACGAGTTCGAGAAATGCACTCCCCGCATTGTCCTGGTGTCACCCCATCGCCATGAGAAAACCGGCAACCCACTCCTCCCCGACCTGAGCAGACGCAATGGAGATGTCGCCGCCTACAGTGAAGGCATTCGCCAACTGGCCCGACGGCGGGGTCACCTCTACGTCGACCTGTCCAAGCTCGATCCCTCGGGATTGACCAGTGACAGCAGCCACCTCAACCCGGAAGGTCAATGGGCCTGGGCACGGAATGTCATGTCGCAATTGACCGGACGGGAGATCTCCGAGCGGGACGGCACCCTTGAACCGCTGCGCCAGCGAATACAGCGCAAGAACGTTCTCTGGCGTCGACACTGGCGACCCTCCAACTGGTCGTTTCTCTACGGCAACCGCCAGCACGTGCCCAGCAGCAGGGACCACCGGCCAGGCAAACCCCGCTGGTTCCCCGAAGAGATCAATGCCATCATCCCGCTCATCGAGCAGGCGGAAGCAGAAATCTGGAAAGCGAAGGAGGGCGTGAAGTGAAGAAGCAGATCCTCGTCTGCCTCCTGTTCCTGGATCCCGCCGTGGGATTCGCCCAGCAGAAGAATTACTCGGTCGGTCCCGCCCTGCAGGACAACTCTGCCAGCGCCGAACTCTCTTCCTTCGAAATCGCGGCAGGTTACGAAGTCTCCCTCTTTGCGTCCGAGGAAAACGGCATCGCCAATCCCATCGTGATGCGCTGGGGTCCCAGGGGCCGCCTGTGGGTGCTCTGCTCTCTCGTCTATCCGCAGGCTCTCCCCACCAAGGCACCCGGCGACAAACTCTTCATCCTGCAGGACAACGACCGGGATGGCCGCGTGGACGAAACGCTGGTCTTCGCAGACGGCCTGGACATGCCCACCGGATTTGCAATCGGCAATGGTGGAGTCTACCTAGGACAGGGGCAGGATCTCCTCTTCCTGCGGGATGAAAACGGCGACGACCGGGCGGATACCCGCGAGGTTCTCCTCACCGGATTTGGAACCGGTGACACCCACCAGAACATCAATTCCCTCACCTGGACCCCCGGCGGAGAACTGCTCTTCTGTCAGGGTTTGCACAATTTCTCCCGGGTGGAAACGCCCTGGGGCATCGTGCGCATGGATGAGCACGGTGTCTGGCGCCTCCGGCCCCGGCGCATGCAGTTGCACGCCTTCCGGGGATGCAGCGGCCAGAACCCCTGGGGTCTTTCGCACGGACACTGGGGCGAACCCTTCGCCAAGAGCAACGGTAACGCGGTGAGCGAACTGCTGCCGGTCATGATCCACGCCGAACATCGCCATCAGCCGCTCGATATCGGCGGCACTCGGATCAAGAGCATGATCTGTGAGATCATCGATTCCCCCGCCCTCCCTGACGACCTGCAGGGTAACATCGTGATCGCGGGATACTTCGCCCATCTCGTCGACCGCCTGAAAATCACCACCGACGGAGCCGGTCACAAGGGTGAGCTGCTCGACCCGCTCTGGCGCACGGACCACCAGAGCTTCCGCCCTGTCGATGTCCAGACCGGACCGGACGGCGCCCTCTACGTTGCCGATTGGTACAATCCCATCATCGGACACTACCAGGCTTCCCTGCGCCATCCCAACCGGGACAAGAAGCACGGCCGGATCTGGCGCGTCACGGCCAAGGGGAAGAAAACCGTGGAACGACCGCAATATGACGGGATGCCGACCAGGAATCTGCTGGATGCTCTCAGGACCGCTCCCCTCAAGGAACGTGAGCGGCTGCGCATGATCCTCTCCAACCGCTACCGCGATCCGGAGGGTGCCGGACCTCTGGAGGAAGAGTTGGCCGCCTGGGTATCCACCCTCGACCCGGACGATCCCCGATTCGAGCACCACCTCTTCGAGGCCCTCTGCCTCTACGAATGGTTTGAAACGGTCAATGTCTCCCTCCTCAACCAGCTCCTCGGCGCCCGGGAACCACTCGCCAGAGCTTACGCCACCCGGGTGGTGGGACGGTGGCACGACCGCCTGCAGGAACCATTGCGCTATCTCGAAAAATCAGCCGCTGATCCCCACCCGCGCGTGCGCCTGGAGGCGGTGGTGGCCGCCAGCCAGTTCCAATCCGCCGAGGCCATGGCAGTAGCGGCCCGCGTGCTGGAGGCACCCACCGACCGCTTCCTGGAAGCCGCCCTGCGCCAGTGCGCACACGCCCTGCAACCCTGGTGGTTTGCCGCCCTTCAGGAGGGCAAACTCGCCATCTCGGACGCTGGCCAGCTGGCTTTTCTCCTCCAACAGACGACCGGGCAGGGTGCGGCCGGGATAGCACGGACCATGCTGGAGGATCAGACCAGCGACCGGAGCAGCCCAACCTTTGCCACTCTGGCCAAGGTGCTGGCCACGCAGGGAACGATCGAGGATATCGAATGGCTCGTCACCCTCGCTTATAAATTCCGCGAGAACGCCACACCTGCCCTGGCGGCCCTGGTGGAGTCCGCCCGACTCCGCAACCTGAAACCCCGCACCTCCGTCCTGCCACTGCTTCTCGTCTTCGCCGTCGAAAGCGGAACAACCGGACAACGCATGCATGCCCTGCAGTTGATCGGGCACTGGAACCTTCGCGATCTGGGCGATCGCGTGATCGAGGCCAGTCTCAATCCCCGCTTCAAGCCGGAGGTTCGTATCGCAGCCGTGGAAGCCATGGGCCGCCTGCCGGACATGGGCGAATCCCGTCTCAACGCCCTGAGCCGACTGCTCGACAAGGCGGAAGAAGTCGGCCTGCGTCACGCTGCCCTGGACACCCTGGCCGGGATTGAGCCGGTCCGCGCGGCCCGGATTGCTGCCGGGGCTCTGGCCACGGTCGGAAAGGATGACCCCCTGGAACCCTATCTCGTTCCCTTCCTCACTCGCAAGGGAGGAGACGTCGCCCTCGCTGCCACCCTGAAGGAAACCGGACTGAAACCGGAACTCCGCGCCCGCATCCAGGGAGCACTGGGAGCGACCGGGGTCCACTCTCCCGCCCTCGCCGGGGTTCTTGAGGCTGCCGGCCCGGACAGGCGCAAGACCATCGGCATGCCGGCCTACAGCGAGCAATGGATCAACATGCTCGCTGCCGAAGTCAGGGCAGGTGGTGATGCCAAGCGTGGATCAGAAATCTATCATCGCGATTCCCTGGCCTGCACGAGGTGCCATCTCATAGACGGAGGCGGGCTGGACTTTGGTCCGGAACTGACCGCGGTGGGGGCGGGACTGCCAGTCGAAATCATCATCGAATCAGTGGTCTGGCCCCGACGCCAGATCAAGGAAGGCTACCTTTCCACCACCATCACGACCCGCGATGACCAGGTGGTGAGTGGTCACCTCAAGCATGAGGACAAGCAACGCATCGTCATCGAAGACGCGGCAACCAGGACCAGAAAGACCCTGGCTCCCGGCAACGTCGCCCAGCGCCAGGATGCCGGCACGGTCATGCCCCCCGGGTTGACCTCCCAATTGAACAGGAAAGAATTGCGGGACCTGATCCGTTTCCTCTCCGAACAAAAGGGAAAGTAGGAGACCTGAAGCCTCTTTCCCCTGAACAGCCTCCCTGAAGTTACCCCGCCAGTCGATTGACGGATCCCGCCCAGCCTGCTGCAATCCGCAACGATCCACTGACGAACTATCACAATCATGAAAATGCGAATCGCTCTACACCTTGCCTCTCTCACCCTTGCAGGCGCGCTGCTCAGCGGCAATGCCCTCGGGGAAGACAAGAAGATGAAAGTCCTCATCATCGACGGCCAGAACAACCACAACTGGAAGGCCACTACCCCGGTGCTGGTGGAAGCCCTCGAGTCCTGCGGGCAATTCCAGGTGACCGTCTCAACCTCTCCTCCGGGCGGTGCCAGCCAAGAGGTCTGGGAAAAGTGGCGGCCTGCCTTCAGCAAGGCCGATACCGTCCTCAGCAACTACAACGGACAGGACTGGCCCGAAGAAGTGCAGAAGTCCTTCCTCGCCTACGTGAACGGAGGAGGAGGTTTCGTGGTGGTTCATGCTGCCAACAATTCCTTCGGCAAGTGGAAGGAGTACAACAAGATCATCGGCGTTGGCGGATGGGGTGGACGCAAGATCGGACGCGATGGCCCGTGGGTGCACATCGTGGAGGGGAAGGCGGTCCGCGATTCCGAGACCAAGGGCAACGGCGGCAGCCACGGGCCACGTCATCCCTTCAAGGTCGAACACATCGACACCACCCATCCGGTTACCAAGGGACTTCCCGCCAAGTGGATGCACCAGAAGGATGAACTCTACTGCCGCCTTTGTGGGCCCGCCGAGAACATGGAAGTCCAGGGCTTCTCCTACTCACCGCAGTCCAAGCGCAACGAACCGATGCTCATGACCATCTCCTATGGTGACGGCCGGGTCTTTCACACCCCGATGGGACACGACGTGGAAGCAATGCGTTGCCGCGGTTTCTTCACCATCATTCAACGTGGAACCGAGTGGGCTGCCACCGGCGCAGTCAAGCGTACCGCCAAGGTCCCCGATGATTTTCCCACCGAGGAAAAGGTGTCGGTGGTGCCCTCTGCCAAGAAGTAAGCACCCGGCTTTCCCCATGGCGCGCACCCGTCCCAACAGGCGGGTGCCCTTCGGGCCCCTCCCCGATATAGCATGCACCGGAATGAGTCCGGCCCTCAACACCTGCTTCACATCCACATGAATTCCTCAATCCCGATGCGCTCTCTTGCTATCCTTCTCGCCACTTCTTTCATGATTCTCGGGCTGGCCTCGGCCAAACCCATTGAGGTCCTCGTCTATTCCAAGACCTCCTGGTACCGCCATCCCGAGATTCCGCGAATCAATGGCTACCTCGCAATCCTCGGGGCAAAAAACGACATCAATGTCAGCATCACGGAAAGCCCCGATGAGCTCAGTGCGCGCAACCTCGGGAACTACGACCTCATTCTATTCAATAACTCCACTAACCTCGGAGAGAGCCTGACCGTGGAGCAGCGCAAGCCGATCATCGAGTGGTTCAAGAAAGGGGGCGGCATCATGGTCATGCATGCCGGCATCGTGCAGAACGGCACCTGGCCCGAACTGATCGAGATCGCAGGCTGCGACTTTCACGGGGATTCCGAATTTGTGGAGGCGCGCTTCCTGGTTGATCCCAAGGCGGAAGGAGACCCGGTCGTCGCGGGCAAGAGCAAGGAGTTCACATACACCGCTGACTGGCTGAACTTCGACAAATCCGTCACCGGCCTGCCAGGCGTCGAGGTTCTCCTGCGCCTGGACGAGAAAAGCTATGTTCCCGTCCGGGAACACCCCTCCTACACAGACATGAAACCGATGGGTGCCGACCACCCAATCTGCTGGCGGCGCAAACTTGGGAATAGTCGTTACTTCTTCACCGGCCTGGGACACGACGTCAAATCGATTGATACCGAGTTCGGCCGCGCCCACCTGCTGGCCGGAATCCGGTGGACCGCCGGCAAAGCCAGGTAGCCCTGGCCCCACCCGAAAGATCTCGCCCCAATCATCCGTTCTTACGGTCCCATGATACGCATTAACGTAGCCCTCTTCCTTTTCCTCGCAACCTGGGGTTCCCTCCCCGGCGCACAGACTCCGAATATCGTCATCTTCCTCGTTGACGACATGGGCTGGGGTGATCTGGGCTGCTATGGGAACGAGATCATTCAGTCGCCCCACCTGGACAAGTTTGCCACCGAGGGGATCCGCTTTACCCAGTGCTATTCGGCCTGCGGGGTCTGTTCCCCCTCCCGCTCGTCCATCCTGACCGGTCGCACTCCCTATCGCAATGGGGTGTGGCGCTGGATTCCTGGGGGACATTCCTGCCACCTCCGCGAGAGCGAGATCACCCTGCCCGAACTCCTCAGGGAAAAGGGATACGATACCTGTCACGTGGGCAAATGGCACCTCAATGGCCACTTCAACAGCGACAAGCAACCCCAGCCCGACGACCACGGCTACAATCACTGGATGGCAACCCAGAACAACGCCGCTCCCAACCACAAGAATCCGACCAACTTTGTTCTCAACGGAAAAGCAATGGGCAAGCTGGAGGGGTTTTCCGCGCCCCTCGTGGCCCGGGAAGGCGTTCGCTGGCTGAAGGAGGTTCGCAACAGGAAGAAACCCTTTCTTCTCTCGGTCTGGACCCACGAACCACACCTCCCGATTGAATCGGCAGAGGAATTCATGAAGCCCTATGCGGGGATCAAGGATGAAGGAATCCGGCAGCACCATGGCAACATCACCCAGCTCGACCACGCCTTCGGAATCGTGATGAGGGGCCTGGATAAACTGGGCCTCCGCGACGACACCATTGTCTTCTTTACCTCTGACAACGGACCCGAGGGCAGGGGAACCAACGGACGGACCCGGGGGTCAACGGGTGGCCTGCGGGGTCGCAAGCGTGACAGTCATGAAGGAGGGATCCGGGTGGCAGGACTGGTGCGCTGGCCCGACAGGATCATGCCTGGTTCGGTGAGCGATGTTCCGGTGATCGGATCGGATATATTTTCCACGGTGCTCGACATCACGAACATCCCCCTCCCCGCCGACCGCACCATTGACGGCGTCAGCATGGTCCCGGCCTTCGACGACAAACCCCTCAAGCGTTCAATACCTCTCTTCTGGCGAACGCGTATTGCCCCGGCCAACAGCCACGCTGCCCTCCGCATCGGGGACTGGAAACTGGTTTCCAACAAATCATTCGACAAGTTTCAGCTCTATGAGATCCAGAAGGACTGGAAGGAGGAGCACAATCTCGCTGCCGAGAAGGAGGAAAAACTCGAAGAGATGAAAAAGGTATTCTTCAAGGTGCTTGAGGGAATTGAAAAAGAAGGTCCCAGCGAGTGGTGGAAGAACGAACCCGCCCGCAAGAAGAAACCGCGCAAGAAGAAGACCGCCCCCGGCAACTGACCGATTCGCCTCCGCGGCCCGCAGTCCCAATCCACTCTACATGTGGGGGCAGAATCGCTTGCTCTATCTCGACATGAAGAAATAATTCCCCAAGATTCAACATCCCATGAAAACCATCCTTGCCCTCTGGCTGGCCACCTGCGCCCCGCTCCTCACCGCTGCCTCGCAGCCCAACATCGTCTTTATCTTCAGCGACGATCACGCCCCGCACGCAATCGGCGCCTACGATGGTTGGCTCAAGAGCGTCAACCCCACGCCACACATCGACCAGTTGGCCGCCCAGGGCATGCTCTTCCGCAAGAGCTTCTGCACCAACTCGATTTGCGGACCCAGCCGGGCCGTCATCATCACGGGCAAGCACAGCCACAAGAATGGATTCATGAACAATGGGAACAACTTCGACGGTTCCCAGCAGACCTTCCCCAAGCTCCTGCAGAAAGCCGGCTACCAGACAGCCATGTTCGGAAAGTGGCATCTCAAGTCCAAACCACAGGGTTTTGACAAGTGGATGGTCCTGCCCGGGCAGGGCCTCTACTACAATCCCGACCTTCTCACCCCGGAAGGGAAAATCACCATTGAAGGTCACTGCACTGATATCGTGACCAACCTTGCCGTCGACTGGCTCAAGAAAGGCCGCAACCAGGAAAAGCCTTTCCTGTTGATGTGTCAGCACAAGGCCCCCCACCGCAACTGGATGCCGGCCCTGCGCCACCTGCATCTCTGGGCTGATGAGGACCTCCCCGAACCGAAAACCCTTTTCGACGACTGGAAGGACAACGCCAGTCCCGCCCGTTGGCAGGAACTTGAGATCGACGGCCACATGGACCTGCAGTTCGATCTCTTCTACAATCTCACTCCCGCCTACAAGGGCGCGGACCGAAAGGGCATGTTCGACAAATCCGCCTGGCGCAACATGTCACGCATGACCCCCTCCCAGCTCACAGCCTGGCGCAACCACTATGCCCCACGCGATGCCGCTCTGAAGAAGGCCGGCCTCAAGGGCAAGGATCTCGTGCGTTGGAAATACCAGCGCTATGCCAAGAACTATCTTCGCTCGGTACGGGGCGTGGACGAGAGCGTGGGTAGTCTCATGCGCACGCTGGATGAGATGGGAATCGCAGACAATACCATCGTAGTCTACTCCTCCGACCAGGGATTCTATGTCGGCGATCACGGATGGTTCGATAAACGCTGGATGTATGAGGAGTCCCTGCTCATGCCTCTCATCATCAAGTGGCCTGGCGTAACCAGACCGGGTTCAAGGGATGACAGGCACCTGGTGCAGAATCTTGACTACGCGGAAACCTTCCTTGAAGCGGCGGGAGTGGAAATCCCCGGGGATATGCAGGGCCGCTCCCTCGTCCCTCTCCTCAGGGGCAAGGCACCCAAGGACTGGCGGGACAGCATCTACTATCACTATTATGAGTATCCCAGCGTACACCAGGTCCCGCGGCACAATGGGATTCGCACCGAGCGCTACAAGCTCATCCAGTTCTACGAGTTCGGGGAGTGGGAATTCTATGATCTGAAGGAAGATCCCGATGAACTTCGCAACCTCTACAACGATGAGAAGTATGCTGCGCAGATTTCCGAGGTGAAGAATCAACTGGAAGGATTGCGCAGAAAGTACGAGGACAAATCGGTAGGCACGCTCAAGCCGGAAGCATGGCGCAAGAAGTACCGTAGCAAGCAGTTCCGGGTGGTGGATGAACTGTAAACAATCCGCTCGGCAAGAACTTTCAATTTCTGGCGGACAAACTCACCGGTAAACCGCCATAATGGCGGGAGATGAAGATCTGTTCCTGCTCGTCTCCTTGACCCTTCCCGCACAAAAGGGTATATCATTGCCACCCCTCCCATGAATCTCCGTCGCTTTCTCATCCTGGTCGTGGCAGCCACCGCCGCCGCCCTTGTTTCCTGCGGACCGATTCCGCTGGGGAACAATCGTGAAGAGCCTCGTTCCCGCTACCTTGCTGGCGTTGGCGTGACTTCCACCTTGCCCACCGGTCCCGTCAATCCGGCTGAGTCCTCCAAGTTTTGGGACGGGGACTCGCTCATTGGTCCGACCGCGATCCACATCGTCCGGTCCGAGCAGAAAGCCTACTTCTATAAGGGTGGACAGCTGGCAGGCGTGACCCCGGTTTCCACCGGTAATTCAAAGTACACCACCAACCCGGGAGCCTTCAAAGTGAGCCAGAAGGCCGCCGACTACTCCTCGAGAACCTACGGAACAATCGTCGATATCGCCACCGGAACTGTCATCAATGACGACGCCGATTCACGCAAGGACAAGCCGGGTCCGGGACAACAGTTCGTAGGATCGTCCATGCCGCACTTCCTGCGGTTCAACCATGGGGTCGGCATGCACGCCGGCCACCTTCCAGGCTACGCAGCTTCCCACGGCTGTGTGCGCCTTCCGGCTGACATCGCGAAAAAATTCTTCGAGAATTCCGAAATCGGCACTCCTGTCATCGTGGAGTGAGTTTCAAGCACACAGCCGGCCTTTTCGACAGCCTGTATTGCTGACTTGAACCCTGCGAACTGAACCTTGAAACTCCTGCCATGCGCAACCTGGTCATGACCGTGATCGGCCCGGACCGCCCCGGGCTCGTGGAAGAACTGTCTGCCACTGTGACCGGGCATGATGGAAACTGGCTGGAGTCGCGCATGTCCCACCTGTCCGGCCACTTTGCCGGCCTCCTCCGGGTCGAATGCCCGGAAGAAAACTGTGCGGCCCTGCTCGAGGCCCTGCAGGGCCTCGAGAACCTTACCGTGGAAGTCTCTGAAGAACGTGTTGTAGAGACGAACCGACAGAAAATTATCGCATTTGATGTGGTGGGAAACGATCGGCCCGGCATCATTCAGGAACTCTCCTCCGCCATCGTGAGGGTGGGAGGTAATGTCGAGGAACTGGTGAGCAATCTCGAGTCCGCTCCCCACGCAGGCCATCCGGTCTTCAGAGCCACCGGATCGGTGGCAGTGGCGGCGGACTTCGACGAAGACGGGTTGGTCACTGCCCTGGAAGCGCTGAGCCCCGACCTGGCGGTAAGCCTGGAATCGTGAGAAGAGTCCACTCGGAAAATAGGGCAGCACCCTGTGCGCCTTCTGGCCCAACACGGCAAACCGGCCCTCCGGTCGTCCGGCCATCAGATGCCTCACCTCCTCTCCATTTGAGCGCAACCCCTCTCTCCCTCGATCAATCCCTGTCACGAGGGATCAATCCGTGACAATTGAGCATCCTAAGTGTGATCGCAGGCCCGATTCCAGCATCTTCTCATTCTCTTTTCTTTTTTATTCCCATTCTGCGGTCGCGCTGGACAGGGGGCAGATATGCACCCCAAAGTGGGGTATGGATCACTCCTTGGTAATGACTGTTCTCGGCCCCGATCGTCCGGGCCTGCTCGCCACTCTGTCGGAAACCATTTACTCGCACGGCGGCAGTTGGTTTGAGTCGAAACTGGCACGCTTCGCCGGCCATTTCGCCGGAATCCTGCGCTGCGACTGCCCCGACGGGCGGCACGATGAGTTGATCGAGGCCCTCACCCAGCTGGAGGGTCTGAGCATGCAGATCGTCAAGGAAGTCAACGTCCCCCACCGGATCGTCAAACACCTCAACTTCGATGTGCACGGCCACCATCACCCTGGAATCGTACGCAAGATCTCATCCATCATAGCGCAGATCGGTGGAAACCTTGAAGAACTCAGCACGGAACGTGACGCGGCTCCCCAACCGGGCCACTTCCTCTTCCGCACCATCGGGTGCGTGGCCGTCAACGCCGATTTCGAGATGGGCAAGCTGGAGCACATGCTCCAGGAACTGGGCTCGGATATCACCGTGACGGTGGAGACGCCCCCTTCGGCCGCTACCGCCGCATAGCGAGAAAGTTTCCCAAGAGTTTCTTGCCGCCCTCGGTCAGGATCGATTCGGGGTGAAACTGCACGCCGTGGACCGGATGCTCCCGGTGCCGCACCCCCATGACCAGACCGTCGCACCAGGCCGTCACCTCAAGGCAATCGGGAAGCGATTCACGGCGTATAATGAGGGAGTGATAGCGAGTGGCCTCGATTGGATTGCCCAGGCCATCAAAAACGCCGTGCCCGTCGTGCTCGATCATGGAGGTCTTTCCGTGCATGAGCTGGTCGGCACGCACCACTTCACCACCGTAAACCTGTCCAATCGCCTGGTGCCCCAGACAGACCCCCAGGATGGGGAAGTCCGCCCCCAGTTCCCGGATGACCTCACAACTCACCCCCGCTTCGTTGGGAGTGCAGGGGCCTGGCGAAATACAGATGCGTTCCGGTGCCAGTTCACGAATCTCCTCCACCGTCACCTCGTCGTTGCGGTGGACCTGCATCTCTGCGCCCAGCTCGCCAAAAAACTGCACCAGATTGTAGGTGAAGGAATCGTAGTTGTCGATGACTAGCAGCATGGGGGGGTGGCGGTTGGGTATGGGGCGCTGGATAGAATCAGTCGCTGGGGATTTGAGTTCGGGGGCGCCGCATCCTTCCGGCAACAATCGGAACTATGGGCACCACCATGTCCCGTTCTCCAATCAACTCATTCATGATTCCCGGCGCTCCTTCAATCCTCCAGTGTCCTGGCCAGAGCGATGGCCCTCAGCATGCCCATCGCCTTATTGACCGTTTCGTTGTACTCGTAGGTAGGATCGCTGTCCGCCACAACACCAGCGCCCGCCTGCACATAAACCTTGCCTTCCTTGAGGAGACACGTGCGCAGGGCGATGCAGGAGTCGTGCGCACCGTCCCACCCGAAGTAACCCACCGCCCCTGCGTAGGCGTTACGCTTGTTGCACTCCAGTTCATTGATGATCTGCATAGCCCTGATCTTGGGGGCCCCGCTCACCGTGCCAGCCGGGAAGGTGGCTCGCAGGACATCGTAGGAACTGTGCTCCGGGGAGAGTTTACCCGTAACATTGGAGACGATGTGCATGACATGGCTGTAGCGCTCCACGATCAT
>JAAZXD010000004.1 GCA_014240355.1 Roseibacillus sp.
TCGGAACAGAGAGCAGCGTCGAGAACATTACGATTGCGCTCTTTTTTCTGTTCGTCACGGCAGCTTTTGTATGCATCGGCCTCTATTTCTATAACCGGCTTCGATTCGCCGAGTTCTGTCTGCGGGAGGAGGTAGTGGCTCAGCAGGAGGAACTGGCGGGAAACCACCGGAAGCTTCAGGATCTCGACGAGGCAAAGACCAGGTTCTTCGCCAATATCAGCCATGAGCTCCGCACCCCGCTCACGCTCATTCTCGCGCCTATCGAGAAGATGCACAACCTGAACGCGGTGCGCAACGATGCCCAGCTTGCCGAACTGGTGGAGGGCCTGGAGGACAACGGCATGAGGCTCCTCCGTCTCATCAATGACATCCTCGACCTCGTGCGCATGGACAGTGGCGACATGCCGATGCGACCGGAGTGTTTCCGCCCGTTCACGTTCATTGATGGGCTCGGCCGCAACCTTCAGCCCATGGCTGACCGGAAGCGGATCAACCTTGGCTGGAACGCGGCCTGCGGCGAAGAGGAGGAAGTGTATCTCGATCGCGATCGCCTGGAGAAGATCGTTCTCAACCTCGCGGTAAATGCCCTCAAGTTCACCCCGACCGGCGGGGAGGTCTCTCTCTCCGCGGGACTTGAAAGTGGACGATTGATCCTCAAGGTGGCCGATAATGGCGCGGGGATGAAGGAGGACCAGGTCAATTCGGCCTTCGAGCGATTCTGGCAGGCTGATACCTCCGCGGCCAAGAAGCACCACGGGGTCGGGATCGGCCTAGCCTTGGTGAAGAGCCTGACCGAATCGATGGATGGCACGATCGAAATCGAGAGCGAGTACGGAAAAGGGACGAAGTTTACCATTTCCGTCCCTCTCCTGCTGTCCCCCGGCAACACTGAAGCCGAGGTGTCAGACGAGGAGGATCCGCTGACCGAGATCCACAACAGGGCCCGCATCAGGGGAGCACTGGGCACCATGGACAGCGCTCCCTCGCTCCTCGACCCGGCCGTCACGGGGGTCCCCGGCGCGGAAGGCTCCGCCAATAAGGAACTGGTTCTCATCGCGGAGGACGAGAACGGGTTGCGGCGTTTCCTGAAGGAAGAGGTGGAGGAGATGGGTTGCGGCGTGGTCGAGGCCTGTGATGGATTGGAGGCGTGGAAACGGGCCCAGCAGTTCCAGCCCCAGTTGATCATTCTTGACTACATGATGCCGGAGATGGATGGCATCACCCTGACGCAACGCCTGCGCCAGAACAACCTGACATCCCAGGTTCCGATCCTGCTGGTGACCGCGGCGGCGGATGAAACTCCGAGGATCCAGGCTCTGGAGGCGGGGGTGAGTGATTTCCTCACCAAGCCTTTCACGACCGCAGAGCTTCGTCTCAGGATTCGCAACCTTCTCGACAGGCAGAAGTACCAGCGGGAACTGGGCATCATCAACCAGGAGTTGCGAGTGGCGGTGGAAGAGCGTGATGTTGCTCTGGATGAGATCAAGGAGAACGAAGCCCGGCTGCTGCAGGCGGAAACCCTGTCCTCGCTCGGGCGGATGAGCGCGGGGATCGTGCACGAGGTCAACAATCCGATGAATTATGTAAAGACGGCACTGCATGCCCTGAGGATGTACGCCGAGGATGTGGCCGAAGGCGAACGGGCTGATTTCGAGGAAACCGTTGCGGATGCCGAGGAGGGCGTGGGCCGGGTGATCCGGATTGTCAGCGACCTGCGCTCCTTCACCAAGGGCGAGGTTGCCATGAAGGAGGAAGTAGTCGTCAGGGAAGCAGTCGAGAATGCACGCCGGCTTTTGGCCGACGAGCTGCAGGGCATTGAGTTTAAAGTGGATGTGTCGGAGGACCACAGGGTCAGCGGCAATGGCAATCAGCTCTGCCAGGTCCTGGTCAACATCATCCAGAATTCTGCCCAGGCTCTGGAGGGGGCGAGAGCGCAAGGGGGCCAGCCTCAGATCGAGGTCTCCTCCGAACGGGAAGGGGAACAGGACGTTTGTATCCGGGTGCGGGACAACGGGCCGGGAATCGATCCCGAGGACATGGACCACATTTTCGATCCCTTCTTTACGAAGCGGGATGTTGGCGAGGGAATGGGTCTGGGGCTGAGCATCTGTCACCGGATCCTGGAATCGCACGATGGGAGGATTGAGGTCGAAAGCGATCCGGGGCACTTCACCGTATTCAGCGTCATGATTCCACAGCCCTGGCAGGGGCAAGCAGACTCCGGATGCGAAATGGAGGACGAAGATCCGGAGCCGGGTCCCCCGCCCCCGCACGAGGCCCGTCCTGACGCGGTTGAACTTGAAGAAGTTTGGAAGAAATGAGCCTGCAACCGCCAGATTACCGGCAACACGTTGTTCTTTTCGTTGATGATGAACAACGAACCCGCAAGTACTTCGCCAAGCTCTTCGGCAAGACGTTCCGCATTGTTCTTGCCGAAGACGGGGTAGCGGGCCTGGAACGATTCCGCGAATACCAGGACGAGATTGGCGTGGTGGTGACCGACCAGCGGATGCCGAATGAAACCGGAAGCGAATTCCTTGAAAAGGTCGCCCTTCTCAAGCCTGGGGTGGTGCGCATTCTTTCCACGGCCTACGCGGACATTGATGCTGCCGTTTCTTCTGTCAACAAGGGCGGGATTTACCGTTATGTAACCAAGCCCTGGGAGGTTCCCGAACTGGAGGTCACTCTCAAGCGGGCGATGGAACTTTACCTGGTGCGTCTCGAGCGAGAGGAACTGGTGCGCCAGAAGATGATGAGTGTGGATATGCTGGCGGCCTCAGATCGCATCGTGTGCCTTGCGGCCCTGGCCATCTTCCGTGAGGCCGGAATCCGCCACGTTGGAGAGGCTCTCAGGGCGATCGTCCGCCTCTCGGAAGAGCCCCATGAGAAGCCGGTGCCCGAGTCGATCGGATCCGAGGGGCTCTCGTGGCGCGAGCTCTATCGGCGGCACCTGTCATTTCTCGGCGCGGTCAATACGTCCCTGCCATCCGACCTCACCAGTCCCGCGGGACTGGACTTTGAACTCCGCTGCACGGTGGGGGAGGCCCTCAAGCCCGCGGTGGAGGGAAGTCCCGCCCTGGAGTGGGGCGAGGCGCGGGCCAATCCGCCGGATTGGCCGGGGCCCCTGAGCGATCTTCAGGGCGTAATCGGCCCTTTTATTAGCGCCCTCGCAAAAGTAGTGGAGGGAGAAGGCATGGTTCGTCTGGAGGAGTGCCTGTCGGGCCTTGAACTGATCTTTCCGGGGCGCCCGGTGCGGTCCGTGCTCGCGCCCGCCATGAGCGCCAGTGCAGAGGAGCCCTCCAGACATGCCCTCGATCTCATAGGAGCCTGCATGCGCATCACTCATCATGGGGGAGTGATCGACTTTCTCCCCGAACCGAACCGGACCGAAGCGCGGTTGCGGATCGGATTCGACGTGTCGCGGATTGAACGGGCGCCCGATGACCCGTTTGAGGAACTGGCAGCCGATCTGGTGGGCAACGAACTCTTCTGGTCGCGCTTCGTCGAGTAGCAGGACAACCCTGAACCCCAATAACCTCATTCAACCTCCATCGAAATGATTAAACTTGTTTACTGTGTCCATCGGAAGGCCGGGATGCCCCCGGAAGAATTTTATCGCTACTGGAAGGACAATCACGGGCCGCTGGTGCAGAGTTTTGCGGGGGCCCTGAAGGCGCAGCGATACGTCCAGAGCCACCTTCTGGAGTCCCCCCTCAACGAGATTGCACAAGGGGGCCGGGGCGCCTCCGGGCCTTTCGATGGGATTACCGAGATCTGGTGGAATTCTCATGAGGAACTGCTGGGCGCCATGCAAACCCCGGAAGGGGCAGCGGCCCACGAGAAACTCATTGAGGATGAGGCCACCTTCTGCGATCTCTCCCGATCTTCGATCTTCCTCACCGAGGAACACACCATCTTTGATTCCCAATAAGATCAATCCAAGCTCATCCCCCTAGACATGAAACTCCCAAAAATTAAGAACCTCCGGACTCCCGCAGGTGTGCTGACAGCGGCCCTGCTGGTGTCTGGTCAACCCGATCTCCGGGCTAACGGATTTTATATTCCTGTGCAGGATCCCTTTGCGGCCTCGCGGGGAAATGCCTTCGTGGCAACTGCCGACCGGCCATCTGCCATTTATTATAATCCGGCCGGCTTGACGCAGTTGGATTCCCTGGCCGTTCATGCCGGCGTCTATGCCGTGCAGCTCGGAATTGAGGCGGAGACTGATATCGATGGACGGACTCACGAGAACGATGCGGAGTTCATCCCGGTCCCCCAGCTTTATGTGGCGGCTCCCCTCAACGACAGCCTGGCCGTCGGGGTTGGTCTGAATGCGCCCTTTGGATTGCGAACGGACTGGGGCGCGTCGACGCCGTTCGGAGCGGTGGCGACCGAGACAGACCTCAAGTATGCCACCGCGTGGGGAGTCCTGGCGTATGAGCTGAGCGACAGCCTCTCGATCGGGGGCGGCATCGGGGTGACTTATGCTGATGGGACTCTTAAACAGTTGGCGGCACCCCAGCTTGCTCCGGGTGCTGAGTTTGAATTCAAGGGCGACGACGTAGCGGCCAACTGGATCGCGTCCCTCCTCTGGAATCCGCATCAGCAGCACTCCTTTGGCGTGACCTATCGTGCCAAGACGGATCTCGACCTGGAGGGTTCCGGGGGAGCTCCCGCCGTAGGGCTCCCCAATGGCCGGGCGTCGCTGGACCTCGTCACTCCGGATACGCTGGTTGTCGGGTATGCCTTCCGGCCGGATAACCATTGGACCATCGAAGCCAATGTGGAATGGGTGAACTGGAAACGACTCGCTACGTCAACGCTGCGGCAAGCCTTTTCTCCCGACACTCCATTGCCATTTAACTGGGAATCAAATTTCATGTATGGCATCGGGATGACCTACGCGCCCAACAGGACCTGGGCCTTCAACGCGGGCTACATCTTCATTGAGAACAGTCAACCGGATCTAAACTTCAATCCTGCAATTGCGGATGCCGACCGTCATTGGCTGAGCGCAGGGGTGAGCTACACGGCGGAAGACTGGACCGTCGACGTTGCTTATCAATATGCGTTCTCAGACCGCACGGTCCGGGATAGAACAGCGGCAGCGGACGGAGGCAATCTGGTGGCGGGCGACTACAGGTCGCGGTTCCACGGATTAATGCTCTCTTTCAACAGATCCTTCTAGGCTCTCCCTGGCGGCGCAATCGGTTGCTCTTGCGAAAAGGAGAAAGGGCAGGCATTTTCTGGGCGTAACTTCGAATGACTGTGCGAGTCCCTGCCCTTGTTTTCCTAGGGATCGCGGTGCTTCTTCCAATCACCGCGTCGGGGGGGGTGTCGCTCGATGAGGCCAACTCGCACTGGGCCTTCCAGTCTCTCGCCCGGGCGACGCTCTCGGGGAAGGGGCACCCCATTGACGAGCTGCTTGCTATCCGGCAGCGGGAACGGAATTTCTCCCCTGTCCCAGAGGCTTCGCGCGAAGTTCTTCTCCGCCGTGCGTGGCATGTGATCACCGGCCTGCAGGCGGATTCCGACCTTCGAGCACGGGCCCTGGCGACGCAGGGGGAGACGCTGCCGGCATGGAGCGCGCGAATCGTCGAGGAGGCACTGGCTTCTCCTCACTTCGGGGAGCGCTGGGCCCGCCACTGGCTCGACGTGGCGCGCTATGCGGATACCAAGGGTTACAACTTCACCGCCGGACGGCTTTTTCCCTTCGCCTTCACCTACCGGGACTGGGTGGTGCGCTCGCTCAACGAGGATCTGCCCTATGACGAGTTCCTGCGGCGCCAGATCGCGGCCGATCTGATGGATGTCCCCGTGCGCGAACAGGCCGCCCTCGGCTTTCTCACCCTTGGCCGGCGCTACCTCAACCAGCACGACCTTATCATCGCGGACCGTATTGACGTCACCTTCCGCAGTACAATGGGGATTACCATGCAGTGCGTGCGTTGCCATGATCACAAGAGCGATCCGCTCACCATGGCAGACTACTACGGGATTTACGGGGTCTTCGACAGTACCGAGGAGGTTCCCGAGGGGGAGTTGCCGATTATCAGCACGCCGGAGGACTCGCCCGGCTACCGCAAGTTCCGGGAGGAGCTCATCAAGCGCGCCAACGCCGTCCATGACTACGCGGCCGGAAAGATCAAGGGGTATAAACGGCCTGCGGATCCGCTCAAATTCGATCGCAAGGCAGCTCTCAACAAACTTAATCAAAGTGAGAGCGGAGACTATCGGGGACTTGTAGCCAAGCTCGATGAGCTGGAAGGAAAATCAGAATATGCCCCCTTGCGGGCCATGGCCGTAAGGGATCGACCCAATCCCCGCGAACCGGTGATTTTCGAGCGCGGACAGCAGGGAAACCGGGGGGCGAAGGTTCCGCGGGCCTTTCCCGCCTTCTTCCGCGACGCCCCGGATCGCGCTTTTGAGAAGGGCAGTGGAAGACTTGAACTGGCGCAGGAACTGACCAGGCCGGACAATCCCCTCACCGCCCGGGTTTGCGCCAACCGGGTCTGGATGCACGTGATGGGATCGCCTCTGGTGAGCACCCCTGGAGATTTCGGAATGCAGGCCCAGCTCCCCCTGCAAGCGGAGCTCCTCGATCATCTGGCCCACTATCTCCGCAACCACGATTGGTCCATCAAGGCCCTCGTGCGCCATATCATGACCTCTCGGGCGTGGCGCCACAGCAGTTTTGCGGACGACAAGCTGAACGAACATGATCCGGAGAACCGCTACTATACCCGCGGTAACAGGCACCGGAAGGACCTTGAATCCTGGCGCGACACCACCTTGCAGGCAAGTGGCCGACTCGACCGGAAGCTGGGTGGCCGCCCGGCCAGGATTCATGAGGCGCCATTTCCAGGACGGCGTACCATCTACGGATTGATCGAACGGCAGAACACGCCTTCCTTCTTCCGCATCTTCGACTTTCCTGATTCCAGCCAGCCGGTGGTAAAGAGGTCCGCCACCACTACCCCCAACCAGGCCCTCTATCTCATGAACAGCCCCTTTCTCCATGGGGAGGCGAAGGCGACCGCGGCGGCCACGGCCTCTCATCAGGACGAGAAGGCCCGGATCGTGGCGCTCTATCTTCGGGCTCTCCAGCGGGTCCCCTCTCCGGGCGAGCTGGCCCGGGCCCAGCGGTTTCTCGGCAGTGCGGGGGCGGGGATGCAGCAGAGCGCAGGAGCCTGGAGCTATGGCCACGGGCGGGTTCATCGGGACTCGGGACGGGTTGAGTTTCACCCCCTTCCACATTTCACAGGCAAGGTCTGGCAGGGCGGACCGGAACTCCCTGACCAGAAGACCGGCTGGGTCCACTGGCACGCTGCCGGGGGGCACCCGGGGCACGGAGACCATGCGGCCATCCTGCGCTGGGTGGCGCCCAAAAACGCGACGATCCGGGTTTCCGGGGAGTTGGCGCGGCCCACCAGGAAAGGGGATGCAGTGCGTGGCCTGATCGTGGCGCGCAACAAGATCCTAGGGAAATGGAGGGTAGAGCCCGGAGCAAAATCAGGGACCGAACTCACCTTGCAGGTTGCCGCCGGGGAGAGCGTGGACTTCCTCGTTGAATCGACCGGGGAGGAGGCTTGGGATAGTTTTCATTGGGCCCCGGTCATTCTGGAGGAAGGGGTGAAGCTGCCCCTGGCCGAGGCGCAGGCGGGCTTCTCGGGCCCGGCCCTTGAGCGGTGGCCGTTGCTCGCTCAAGTATTGCTTCTTTCCAACGAATTTCTTTATGTGGACTGACGCGACGTCCTGCTGATCCAGAGGGGAAGAAGATGCCACATCACGCGTTCAATCCAGAGCACCTCTTCCTGACCAGGCGACAGATGCTGTCGCGCGCCGGGATGGGGATGGCGGCGGTGGCCCTGAATGGTGTTCCCGGGCTGGTGGCCGCGGAGGAGGGGAAGGGCTCCGGCCTGGACCTCAACCCACTTGCTCCGCGCAGGCCGCAGTTTCCCGGCAAGGCCAAGGCCGTCATTCATCTCTTCATGAACGGGGGGCCTTCCCATCTCGACACCTTTGATCCCAAGCCGGAACTCACGAAGCTGCATGGCCAGGAGTTGCCCAAGATGCTCAAGACGGAACGGCCTACGGGAGCGGCCTTCAAGTCGCCCTTCGAATTTACGAGGCGGGGGCGGTGCGGGCTGGAAGTCTCCGACCTCTTTCCGCAGGTCGGCAGCATGGCGGATGAGCTCTGTGTGATTCGTTCGATGCATGCCGATGTGCCCAACCATGAACCCTCCCTGCTTTTGATGAATTGTGGGGACGGGCGCCTGGTGCGCCCGGCGATGGGCTCCTGGATCACCTACGGGCTGGGCTCGGAAAACCAGAATCTACCGGGGTTCGTGGCCATGTGTCCGGGCGGCTATCCCATTCAGGAAACGCAGAACTGGCAGTCGGCCTTCCTGCCGGGGGCCTTCCAGGGGACTTACGTGGATACCAGGCACTCCGATCCGAAAAAACTGGTGGAACACATTGAGAGCGGGATGGGAGAGAGTGAACAACGACGCCAACTCGATCTTTTGCGGGCGATGAATGAGGACCATCAGAAGCAAAGAAGTCATGACGCACGGCTGGAAGCCCGTCTGCAGTCCTTTGAGCTGGCCTACCGAATGCAGATGGAGGCGACCGATGCCTTTGATATCAGCAGGGAACCGGAAGAGATCCGGAAGATGTACGGCAGCGGAACCCAGGCGCGGCAGATGCTCATTACGCGGCGGCTCGTCGAACGCGGGGTGCGCTTCGTGCAGGTCTGGCACGGAGCGGGACAACCCTGGGACAATCATGACGACCTGGAAAAGAATCACAGGAAACTGTCAAGGGAATGCGATCAGCCCATTGCAGCTCTCCTCAAGGACCTCAAGATGCGGGGCCTTCTGGAGGAGACCCTGGTCATGTGGGGCGGAGAGTTCGGGCGGACTCCCACTGTGGAGATGCCCAAGAAAGGCTCCAATGCCGGCAAGATCAACGGCCGCGACCACAACCATTATGGGTTCACGGTCTGGCTTGCGGGCGGAGGAGTGAAGGGGGGCCATGTGCATGGGACTACGGACCCCTATGGGTTTCAGGCCGAGGAGAATCCCGTCCACGTCCACGACCTGCAGGCCACCATCCTCCACCTTCTCGGCTTTGATCACGAGAAGCTGACCTACCGGTACTCGGGACGGGATTTCCGTCTCACCGACGTACACGGCAAGGTGGTGAAGGAGATTCTGGCGTAGCAGGTCCCTGGTAGAGCGGAGGCCACAGGCCGCCAGGATCCAGTTCGACCGCGGGCGGGACTCGCTACGGTGCAGGGCCGCACTCTACCCACGGATCTCTTCGAAGATCTCGGGGTCATCCCGGAGCTTCTTGCGGATACTGGAGATCTTGGCCCATTTGCTCTTGAGCGTCTTGATAAATTCCTTCTCACCGTCCTGAACGCCCTCCTCGATCGTCTCGCAGAGATCGATTGAAGCCTTGTAGTAGTCTTCGAATTTCTCGTGGACCTTGCCGTCGAGTTCCGCCAGCTCCTTGCGGGCGTCCTCCGCGTCGGTGCGGGCGGCGGCGCCCTCGCTGAACTTCTCGCGGAACATCATGCGCTGTACGCGGCTGAAGACACCCGAAGCACGGGAATCAATCTCATGGAAACTGCCGCCGACAGAGAGATGTTCGGGAGCCTTCTCGCGGATGTGGTCGAGGAGAAGCTGGGCAGAGATGTGATTGGGCATTTTCTTGAGGACCTCCTCCAGGCGTTCCTGGACGCGGTTGTTCTTGAGAGCTGTATCGCCCTGATCCGTAATCACGTCCGCCACCGATTTGAAATCATCGAGGGTGGACTGCACGTCCTTGTCCTTCTCGGCACGCGAGAGGGCCCGGGCATCGTCCATGTCCTTCATGGTGAAGACCTGGATATCCAGAAGTGGCTGAATCCCGTCGAGCACGAGGATGTCGTTCACTCCCTTGGCATTGCCGTCGGGCACCCCGACGATCCTGCACTTGCGCCGCGTTGCGCCCCGGATCTTGGCGGCGACTCCGCCAATGCTGGTCACCTTTCCGTTGGGCGTGATCCCGCCCGTGCAGGCGAATTCATCATCGATCTTCTCTCCGGAGAAGAGAGCATCGAGCATCAGTGCCATGGCGGTTCCCGCCGAGGGCCCGTCCACCCGCTGGTCGCGGTCCTGGAAGACGATGCTCACCTGGTAGCCATCAGGCACCATGCCCTTTGGTTCATAGGTGACGCGCAGATAATCGCGGATGGACTTGAGACTGTTGCCCATCATGTCTCCGACCTTCTGGTCGATCTTGAACTCCACGCCCTTGACCCCCTCCTCCCGGAGGGCGGTTGCGATGATCTCGGCGGCGGCGCCGGCATGCTTCCCGCTGCCGAGAGTGACCACCACGAGCCCGACGACCGAGCTCTGGTTGGAAGCCAGGCCCTTGGCCTTGCCCCCGGGCATCTTTTCCTTGCGGGGCTCCATGCGGCCTCCCTGCCCGAAGGGATTCCAAGGGGTCTCCTTCACCACGGCCTTGCCCTGGAGCTGATCCCAGTCGATCTCGACACCGTTTTTTTCGAGGTCCTGCTGGATCTTTTCGAGATCCCCGGCGTACTTGTGGCCGGGCAGGAGGCGCAAGGCGACGTCCACACAATAGGCGGCACAGATCTTATTGTCCTCGTTGTCCTTGTCCTTCAGCAGGGTGCGCACGCCGCGGAAGATATTCCCCACCAGGCGGTCCTTGCTGGTGCCGCTGCTGCCATAGGCCTCGGCGGCCTTCTCAAGCTGTTCATAGGTGGTCTTGAAGGACTTGGCATCGGGATTGATCCGACCGGCGATTCCAAGGGCGTTGGAGCGCAGCAGGTTGGGGACGTTGCCGTTTTTCTCTTCCGGATCAAAGTCACTGGCGATCCGGGCCAGGGCTGCCACCAGGCCCGACTTGTCGAACGTGCCCCGTCGTCCAAAATCAAGGGATGCGGTGTCGAAGAGCTCGACCTCCATGTCCGGCAGGTAAAAGAGCCGGTCCTCATCCTGGGCGTGCACGTTGGCCCGGAGCCCGGGGAAAAGGAGAACGACGCAAAGGACGAGAGCGCGGGAAGGGTTCGGGTTCATCTTGAAGCGGCTAAAGGAGTTTATGCGATCTGTGGCGCTTCGCTAAAGCAAAAGCTTAGGCCGGGAGGCGGATGGGCGCCTTTGTTACACCCGGGCAGCGATTCTCGCGCCACAATTTGTGTAATCAGGGGGTTTTCTGTGCTTTGGCAGGATCGGCAGGCGGATCGTCCCGGATGGTTTCTCGGGTAAAGGGGGCGAGTTTCCTGAGGTAAGCTGAAAACCTCGTCTGCAGACCATGATGGTAGTCTGGAAGGGGAATCTTGCGATAGTAAACCACGCCCTCCCTCAGGTCACCATCGCGTTTGCCCCGGCCCAGGGCCTCGGCCAGCTGCGCGATCTCCCGCGCCTCTTTCACCAAATCCCGTTCCTTGGGAGAAATGAACTTGGCGAAGCGCTCGATCTCGGCACCTGAGGCCTCCCCGGTGGTGATAAGGCGCTTCACGCTGAGCTGGGAAAGGGGAGGGCGAACGATCCCGCTCAGGGGCTCGACGGCACTGCGCAGGATGCGGGCGGCCACTTCCCGCTCCACCCGGGTGGGCCGTTCTGCGGCATTTCCCTGGGTGAGGAGCATCCTGGCGGAGTAGTGAAAGGGCGCCTTGCTGACGATTTCTGTCAAGCGTTCGCGCACCTTGGCGTTCACACAGAGCTGGCCCACGTCCTTGTTCTGGCTCACCTCGCGGAGCTCGGTATAAAGCGCGGAAGTGACCGCCAGTCCCTCGGGGTCTCCGTTCACGGCAGCCAGGCTCAGGGCGACTTCAAGTGAGTTTACGATGAGGACCTCCCAGCGCAGGAAGAAGGCGGGATCCTCCAGCGCGATCATGGCTCGCAGCTCCGGCTCGAAATCGGCGGGCACCAGGAGGCGGCCACCCCCGGCGACCCGCAGGGCCCGCAGGTAGTCCCAGCTCTGGCGTGGTCTGGTCAGGTTGCCATCGGGCGTCAGCTCGCCCACGAAGATGACATCAGGGCGAAGTTGTTTGTCGGCCAGGGCGGCATGCATGAGGAGTGCGGCCGGGCCCGAGATGGCCTGCTCGTTCTTGGAGGCATAGCGTTCCTTGCCCGTCGAGATCCGGGCGATGTACCTGATGGGAAGATTGGGCCAGCTTTTCTCAAGGAGCTTCCGGGCCTCGATGCGGGCGGAATCGATGTCGGGGGACTCGATGGCGGGCAGGAGGGAGAAGGAGAAAGGATCGGGTTGAGCCAGCTCCTCGACCTGCATCTGAAGCGTCACGAGGCGCAGGTGTCGACGGAGATCCTTGTCGTAGAGAAAGAGAGGTGTCTGTGTGCTGGCCTGGCGGAGCAGGATGGGGGGACGTTCGATGGGCGGGGGCTCCGGCTGTGGGGGGTCGGGAGCCTTTTCCGGTTCCGGGCTCCGGCGGTAGGCCGCGAGGGGCTGAACCACATTCTGCCAGCGATCGGGCTCACCTTTCGGATCATGGAGCTTGGCGAGGGGGCTCCGGGGATTGATCACAGCGAGGGCGTCGATGATCTGGTGGCCGAGACGACCGCCCGCTTTGCCCGCTTCGGGGTCGACGAGCCAGTCGGCGATACCCCAAGTCTGGCGCAGCGGGTCATTGATGTCGCCCTTAAGGGGATCAACCGGTCGTTCTTCTCTGAGGGCCTTGTCGATCTCACGGGCCGGCCGGTTGGCGGGATCGAGACGCATGGCGATGGCGAGCAACTGGGCGGTGGCCCGCAACTGGATGGGATCCCGAACCATTTCGCGGCGAGCCAGGTCAGTGAGGTGCCGGGAGAGCTCCCGCATGGTGTCCGTGTCGATGGGGATCCTGTCCCGCCGGAAGAGAGCGGCGGCCGGGTCCGGGCCCATGTAGACATCCGCCCACAGGGAGGGCGTAAGCAGGTGGAACAGGAGGACCAGAGAGCACGCGCGCATGCGGCGGAAGTCTCTCTCATGGCCAGACCCGACGCAACCCTTTGGCTCCGGGGAAGAACGCGGGAGGGCGGATTGCTCTGTGCCTCGCTCTTTCGTCCGCTACATTTCCGTCATGGCTGAGCCGGATGGTATTCGTCCCGAGGAGCGCACCCAGGATGAAGTGATGTTTTACGACACCGATGCCGGGGGCGTCGTCCATAACCTCGCCTACCTGCGGATGATTGAGAGGTGCCGGACCAGGCTGGCGGGGCAACTGGGATTTGACCTGCGGAGCATGGCACAGACCCAGGTCTATCCCGTGGTGGTGCGGACCGAGATCGATTACCGCAGGCCTGGCCGACTGGGGGATTTGCTGGAGACCCGGGGCTGGCTCGACGACTGGGGGCGGGTTCGCTTCTGGTGTGCCTTCGAAATGCGGCGGCCCGAGGACGGGGCCCTCCTTATCACCTGCCGGCAACAACTTGCCCTGGTCCAGATGCCGGAAGGAAAACCCCTGAGGTTGGAACGCTCTCCGGGAGGGAGTAGCCCCTGTGATCCTTGACGGGATCCTAGCGTCCGAACATCTGGGTCCAGTGTGATCCATAGTTGCCCAGGCCCACCCGGCGGTGGCCGGGATTGAACATGTTCCTGTGGTGCCCGGGGGAGCGGAACCAGCCGCGGTTTGCGGCCTTTGGACTGTTGGATCCCATGAAGATGTTCTCCGCGCTTGAAGTGGCGCCCGCCAGCGCGGCCCGCTGGACGAAGGACTGTTTTCCCTTCACCGGCGAGGTGTGGCTGAAGAACCCGAGGGTGGCCATGTCTTCGGAGTGCCCGCGGGAGGCATTGCACAGCCTTGGGTCGAGAAGGAGGGCGTTGAGGCCCGCCAGAAGGCGCATCTGGTTGAGTTCCTCGATTCCACGCCATTCGGCCTTGGGGACCATCTCCGCCTCGGCGATCTTGCGGTTATGCTCCATGAGCCTCAGCCCATCGCGGCTCAGGTCGGAGAGGTCCTCAGCCACCGTTTGCTCTTCGGCCTTCACCCTTGCGACCGAGTCGGCGTCCTCGATGGCGATGGCCGCCTTGAGGATTCCGTCACGAAACTCGCCCAGGCGAAGGACCTGGGCCCGCTGTTTGTTAAGAGGATCACCCGCGATCCCGAGGATGCGTCCGGAGGAGGGGAGGAGGAGTTCGTGGAGAAGCCCGATCGCCGGTTCGCTCCGGGCGATGATAGCGGCCTTCATGGGCCCCTCCGGCATGATTCGTACGGAGTGAAAGGATTCCCGAGCTTCCCGGATTGCCTTCTGGTTGGCCTGGCGCATCGAGCCTGAGTTCTGCTCCTTGGCTTCCTCCTTGAAGGCTTGTAGGTAGGCGTCGCGCATACGGGGCCAGACCTTGTCGTATTCGGCCTGGAGTCGCGCCAGCTCCTTGGGTTCGAGATTATCCAGCTGCTCGAGGAGATCCTCAAAGCCGGCATTGTTCTCCAAGCGGGTCTGGAGAGCGGAAAGAATTTCGTCAGTCGCCCGGGGGGCTGCCGCCATGATCTGCACCCCCATGAGGAGGGGGAGGAGGACGGTAGGGAGACGGGCCATGAACTTGAAGTTAAGCGAGAAAGGGGGAATAACGAACTGCTAAATTCTCCCCCGGAGCGGCATCCATGGGTCGATGTATTTCGGGAAGTGGATAAAAAAAGGCGGGGAGAACGATCGTTCTCCCCGCGGTTGAGATGTTGGGATATCGGGCCCTGAGGCGGTGGGGTCAGCGGCACCTGCGGCCGCCGAGCGAGAAACTGAAGGAGACTCCGGAGGAGCGTCCGTGGGATCTGTGACTGCTCAGGGTAATCCGGGGCTGGGAGCAATGCGCGCTCCGGGACATAACGGTTCGGGAGTGGTGATTGTGATGCTGGACCCGGTGACGGCACGAGTGTCCATGGGACAGGGGAGCCCGGCTGTAGGCGAAAATGGGGTGGCCGTGACAGTCGTATCCCCGGACGTAACGCCGGGTATAGACCGGGCATCCACAGGAAGCGCATCCGCTTCGGTAGGTTAGACAGGGAGATGAGTGTCCAGCTTCTGCACGAGGTGCGGAAATGAGGCTGGCGAGGGTCACGGCAGCGATGGTGAGGAGTATTTTTATCATGGATTCGAGCGGGGTGGTTACCTGCGGTTTGACCCCGGCCGGGGTCAATCTATTCAAGGGATTTGCTCTATTCTCGCAAATGGAGGGAGAGGGGAGGAGAGCCCCCGGGGCAGAAAGAGTGGGCGGGGCTACTCACTGAGCCGGTAGAGCTGCTCAAGATTTCCGAGCAGAACTTCCCTGGAGCGGGGCGCACCGTGCAGGACCTCGTCATCACCGACGACCAGTTTTGGCATGGCACGGGTGCGGAAGATCATCTGTTTGAAATCGTTGATGCCGGTCTGGAGGATCTGATTGATCCAGGGATCCTCCAGGGCCCCGGCCAGTTCATCGTAGCCGACGATCTGTCCCACCGCGGCCTCGGCCACTTCCGGCGGGAGAACCGGGCGGGAGAAGAGCTGCTCATGGACCTCGGGCCAGCGGTCCGGATTGGCCCGCCACGCGGCGAGGCTCAGGCGGGCCAGTTCACAGGCATGATCGTGATTGGTGAGGTCGGCAGGAAAGAAGGGATTGCAGGCGCGGTTGAGGGGGACCGGGAGAAGGATGATGCAGAAGGTGTCCGGGTGTGACTCCGTCACGAAATGGAGATGCTCATGCATCTCCCGGCACGAGCTGCAGGTGTAGTCGAAATACTTCACCATGACATGCTTCGCGCCGGAGGGGCCGAGGTGAGGCATGGTCACCGCATTGTAGTGTTTGCGGCCCTTGAAGAAGGAGACCACCCGGCCCTCGGCTCTCTTCCCCTGGTCTGCATCACGCACCACCTCGGTGGTCCGGGCGTGGGTGTCCGGCTTGGGACCAAGGAGCTGGCCCAGCGCGAGGACCAGGAGGGCGGTAATGGCCCCCAGGGGGGCGAAGCGAAGGGGAGTCCTGGGATTGGTGGTCGGGAGCTGGGTTAGAGAAAGTACCAGGACGATGGAGGAGAGGATGCCGATCGTGTGCATGGCGAGGCACCAGGGACAGACCGCCTTAATGGTGAAATACAGCAGACCGATGAACCAGAGTGCGGCGCCGGTGAGGCAGATGGCGAAAGCCCCGTAGAGGGGACGGGAGGGCCGCCAGGTGGTGATGAGCAGCGCGAGGTAAACGACCCCGGCGAGGACACTGACGGGAACACCAAGGAACTGGGACCACTCCGAGCCGAGGACGTTACTGCAGCCGGATCCGGCGCCACAGCCCACGATGGAGGTCGTCTGCCCGGTGAATTTGAGGGCCCCGAGATATCCGCAGATTGTCAACCCGGCGAGGGCGAGGACGCGGAGGATCCAAGGGGACTTCATGGACGCAAGATGGGGTGGACGGATGGCCCCTCAAGGTCAAAATTCAGCCTTGATAGCCTTGAGCAACCAGGCCGCGAGCTCGTCCGGGGGATGCAGGCCGTGGGGATGGTGCCCCTTTCCCGGCTTTCGCCAGATCCTGACCGGACCGCCGAGGGCCTGGTAATTGCGGGCGAGGAGCTCCCCGTTCTCAGCCACCGGGACGACCTTGTCCGCCAGCCCGAGGACCAGGGCCACCGGCACCTTCTCGCGGGCGAGAGGCCTGAGGGTTTCCGGGCTGAGGGGCTGGCGGTGCTGCGGGGCAGCCTCCGCAGCGACACCGTAGGCCTTGAGACAGCGCTGCCAGTCGCCCTTGGAAAACTTGCCATTTTTCCCCCCGGGCCAGGAGTTGAAATTGCAGACCGGGTTGTCGCCATAAAGGGCGGCGACCTTTTCCGGGTTTGCGGAGGCCCAGTTCACGATCATCAGGCCGCCCCGTGACATCCCTTCCAGGACGGGCCGGGCCGAGAGCCCCTGCTTGACCGCAAGGGCGTGAAACTTGTTCCACCGCTCCACTGCGGCGGGTGCGCCGAAGAGTCCGCCCACCTCGCAGTAGGCGAGATGAAAACCCTTGGCGAGGAGGAGGAGATCGAGGGCGGGCTGGTGTCCCCAGAAGCGGGCACGCCAGATCCAGGGGCGGCCTTCGGCCGGGGCCTTGGGCGTGACCACGATGCAGCGGGCCCCGTCCCCGGGCAGGAGGAAGTCGAGGCGCTCATACCCTTGCCACTCGGAGCGTTTGCCCTCAGGCCATGCGGCGGTTGCAGTCGTGACGCAGGCCAGGAAGAAGAATGCAAGTGATGAAGGCATGCCTTGAACAGACGGGTCGGCCCCAGGTAGCATTTCCTCCATGCTTCGTCCCGCCCTATTTTCCCTTGCCCTCGCCCTGGTCTCCGTTCCTTCGGCTGCTGAGCTCACGGTCGCGACCTTCAACATCCGTCAGGCCGCCAGAGGGGATCTGGGACTCCGGAGCTGGAACGCACGAAGGGGCCTGGTGGTGGAGACCATTCGCAAGATCAATCCTGATCTCTTCGGCGTGCAGGAAGCGCTGCCAAAGCAGATGGCGTATCTCGCAGCAGAATTGGCCGATTATCAATGGTTCGGGGTTGGTCGCGACGACGGAAAGAACAGGGGAGAGTATTCCGCGCTCTTCATCCGCAAGGAACGTCTGGAGCGGGATCCCAGGGAAGGGGGGACCTTCTGGCTCAGCGACACGCCGAAGAAGGCCGGATCCAGGAGCTGGGGCAACCAGGTGACCAGGATCTGCACTTGGGCGCGGCTAGTGGACAAGAAAACCGGCAAGGCCTTCTACCTCTACAACACGCACTGGGACCACCAGAGCCAGCCTTCCCGCGAGGAGGCGGGTCGTCTGATGGCGGAGCGTATCGAAGGGCGCAAGCATCCGGGGGAGCCGGTGGTGGTGACCGGGGACTTCAATGCCACCGAGACCAACCCGGGAATGGCCTACCTTCTCGGCCGGAAGGTTGAGCTGGCGGGGGGAAAGACGCCGGAACAGTGGAAGCCCCCCCTGCGGGACACGTTTCTCGAACTCCATCCCGAGGTCAAGGATCGCAACACCTTCAACCACTGGAAGGGATTCGTGCCGGGCTCCCGCATGATCGACCACGTCCTGGTCTCCTCCGGCTGGAAAACCAGGAAGGCTTGGATCGAGTACCACATGAAGGAGAAGATGGTGCCGTCCGATCACTGGCCGGTGGCTGCTGTGATTGAACTGGGCAAGTAGATGTCGAAAGGCACCGTTTGATAACCCCAAGTCGGAGAGGGAGTCTTGTCCCACGGCGCTGATTCGAGGACAACAGGCATTAAATTATTGGTGGAGAATTAATTCAGCAAAGCGTATTAATGGGCGAATGGGACCGCTTTTGATAACGTTGGGGATTCTGCTGGGGATCATTCTCCTCATCCTGGTCCTGATGTACAACGGCTTCGTGAGTCGTCGGAACCGGCTGCGCAACGCCTTCGCCTCCATCGATGTCCAGCTCAAGAAGCGCTGGGATCTCGTTCCGCAGCTCGTTGAGACGGTCCGCGCCTACGCCTCGCATGAGAAGGGGGTGTTCGAAAGGGTGACGAGGGCCCGTCGGGGGATCGAGTCGGTCGAATCGGACAGCCCGGAGCGGTTCAATTACGAACAGGATCTGGGGGCCGAAGTCTCCCAGGTGATGATGCTGGCCGAAGACTATCCGGAGCTCAAAGCGGGGGAGCAGTTTCTCAATTTGCAGCGGAACCTGACCGAGGTGGAATCCCAGATCGCGGTGTCCCGGCGGGCCTTTAATGCGGCGGTCACGGTATGGAACGAGGGGGTGGAGATGTTCCCCGGGAGCGTGATGGCAGGAATCTGCGGATTTCGGGTGCAGGACTGGTTTGAAACTCCCGAGAGCCAACGCAAGGTGACGGATGTCCAGATCTAGCGAGGCCAAAGGTGTTAGCGACGCACCGAGGCAGGACACCCTGGTGACGGGACTTTCCGACGAGTTCCACCAACTCGAGGCCATTCGCCGGAAGGAGCTGCGGAAAAAGAGAGTGGCCGTGCTCGCCACGGTTCTTTGTGGATGGTTTAGCCTCACCATGGTCGCCGCGTCGCTGAAGTTGGGGACCGGTGATTCCGACCGCTTGTCTGCCCTCGGGGCGTTAGCGCTCATCGGAACGCTTGTCCTGTGCGGGCTCTTTGTATTCGGGCCGGGTGCCCGCTACCGCGCTGCCTACAAGAGCCGGGTGATTCCTGCTCTGGTTCGGAGTATCCAGCCGGACATGGCCTACTACAGTGAAGGAAATTTCGGACAACACTGGTTCTATAACAGCGGCCTCTACAAGCAGGAATACAACGTCTATGAAAGCGAGGACTATCTAACGGGCTACATCGGGGAGACCGATTTCCAGATCGGTGAAATTCTGGTCCAAAATGAGACCACTTACCGGAGCGATGGGGAGACACGAACATCTACGAAGACGATTTTTGACGGCCTGCTCGCGGTTGCTGCCTTCCCCGGGGAGCTTCAGGGGGATGTATTCGTGATCCCGGACTTCGCCGAGAAGCATTTTGGGTGGCTGGGGCGGGCCTTCCAGAAACTGGGGACAGACCATGGAGAACACCTTTTACGGGGCGAAAACCCGGAATTCGAAAAGGCCTTTGTGGTGCGTGCTACGGATCCCTTGGAGGCCAGTTACATCCTGACCCCTGAGATGCAGAAGCAGATCCTGACCTTGCGCACCCGCCTCGGAAAGGATCTGCGATTGGCGTTCAGGGGCCCCCAGGTCTTTATTGCTATACCCAGCACGAAGGATTGGTTTGAACCAAAGTTCTCGCGACCTGCCTCCTCTCCCGACCAGGTCCGTGGCTTGCTCAACCAGCTATCGGCCTGTTTTGAGATCGTGGAGGACCTGAACCTCAATACGAGGATCTGGACGAAGCATGAGCCCGAAGAGGGGACTCCAAGGTAGCGTAAAGTCCTGAAAGCAAGGCTTTACGGGGGGTGTATTATAGGGCATCGGAAGATCCATTACCAGATGCACGGCAGTCATCGGGGGCCTTCTGCCCCTCGTTTCAATGGCGGGCCCCGGGACGGCAGACCCGGAGGGGGAGGGCCATTGGGCCTGGAGCGAACTGGAGCAACCAGCCCTGCCTGATCCGGCGGGAGGGCAGGCTCGCACGCCGGTGGACCATTTCATCTTTACGCGGATGGTCGAGGCAGGTGTCAAGCCGGCCCCGGAAGCGGATCCCCGGGCGCTCCTGCGCCGGGTCCACCTGGACCTGACCGGGCTGCCCCCCACCCCGGCGGAAGTGGAGAAATTCCTTCGTGAACCCGGAGATGAGGCCTACGCCCGGGTTGTTGACGATCTCCTCAGTCGGCCCCAGTACGGGGAGCGGTGGGGGCGCCATTGGCTGGATGTTGTTCGCTATGCCGAGTCGACCGGCTACGAGCGGGACGAGTACAAGAAGTTTGTCTGGCGGTATCGGGATTACGTCATTGAGTCCTTCAACCGGGACAAGCCCTACGACCAGTTTATTCTTGAGCAGCTTGCCGGCGATGAACTCGACAACGTTACGATCGAGACCCAGCTGGCGACCACCTTCCTGGCCCTCGGGACCTTCGATACCATCGCGGCTGACCGGGAGGTGGCGGTCTACGATACTCTGGATGACATCGTAGCGACGACCTCGATGGCGTTCCTCGGCCAGACCCTGCAATGTGCGCGCTGTCACGACCACAAGTTCGAGCCCTTCAGCCAGAAGGATTACTACCGGGTCCTGGCCGCCTTTGAGTCCCTGAATGTGACCAGCAAGGAACGGCAACTCGGGACCGAGGAGGACCGGAAGCGGCACCGGGAGGCGGAGGAGGTCTACCGGCGGGAAACGCTGGAGCCCCGGCGCAAGGCAGAGGAGCAGTTCTGGTTGCCGATTCTCAAGAGGTGGTCGCAGGGGGGGCTGCCGGAGGGGCAGAAGGCGAAGTTGAATGAGAAACAGCTGACCCTGACGATTGAGGCTATTCCCCTGAGCCCGGACAAGCGCTCCAAGGAGCAGCGCAACATCCTAGCGAAGGAGCGCAATCGGGTGCGGTCCGCGGTCCGCGAGGTGGCGACGGAGGAGGAGCGCAGTAAAATTGCCGAGCACGAGCAGGACCTGAAAACCGTGGAGAAGGACAGGCCCCAGCCGATAATGGGCTGGGTCTATCCCGGGAATGCCGGGCCCAAACCCACCCAGCTCCGGGTCCGGGGAGACGTGCATCAGAAGGGAGAGGAAATCCCCTTCGGAGTGCCGGTGGTTCTGGATGGTGGCGGATTGCCGGAGCCGCGCCCGACCGGGCAATCCTCCGGTCGCAGGCGGGCCCTGGCGGAGTGGATCACGGGGCCGCAGGCCCCCTTGGCGGCGCGGGTGATGAGCAACCGGATCTGGCAGTATCACTTCGGGCGGGGCCTGGTGGAGGACGGCAACAATCTTGGGACGGAAGGGGGAGAACCGACACACCCGGCCCTGCTGGACTGGCTGGCAGACTCCCTCATCAAGGGAGGGTGGAAACTGAAACCCCTCCACCGCCAGATCGTGCTTTCGTCTACTTACCGCCTTTCGGCCACGCATCCGGAACCTGGGAAGGATCCGGACAATGCGCTCTATTCCCGCTGGCCTCTCCACCGGTTGGAGGCCGAGGCGATCCGGGACTCGGTGCTGGCGGCCAGTGGCAAACTGAATCTCGAGATGAAGGGACCTCCCATCTACCCACCCTTCGCGGACAAGGTGGTGGGGGCCTCCTCGGGTGCGGACTGGAAGAACTCGACCGAGGAGGAAGCCTCCCGGCGGAGCGTTTATGTCTTCGCCAAGCGCGCCATTCCGCTCCCGGAACTAGCCGTGCTGGACAACCCGGATTCCTCCTGCAGCTGTGCCAAGCGCGCGGTTTCAACTACCGCGGTGCAGTCTCTCCTGATGATGAACGGACGCTTCATCAACGAGCAGACGGTCCACCTGGCAAACCGCATTCGCGAGGCCGAGGGAGAGGAAGCCCGGATCCGGGCCGCCTTTGACCTCATCCTGTGCCGCCCCCCGACCACCCGGGAAGTGGAGCAGGCCAAGCGGTTTCTCGTCAAGGCAGCCCGCGAACAGAAGATTGATCCGCTCGCCTCGCTTGCTCTGGTGCTCTTCAATACCAATGAGTTCAGCTACCGCTAGGAACGATGAGTAACCCCGCCAGCCCCTTCAACTTTCCCTGCGGCCGGACCCGCCGGCAGTTCCTGTGGCAGGCCGGCAACGGCTTCTTCGGGACGGCGATGGCCTGGATGCTGGCCCGGGACGGAGTGAGAGCCGGGGGGGCGACGCCCTCCACCCACTTTCCTGCCCGGGCCAAGCACTGCATCTTCCTTTTCATGGTGGGGGGGCCAAGTCACATGGACACCTTCGACCCCAAGCCGGTCCTCAACAAGCGGCATGGCGAAGAGTACGATTTCAAGCCGGCCAAGGGGGTGAGCCAGAAGGGCAAGGGCAAGCTCAAGGGCTCTCCCTTCAAGTTCAAGTCCTGCGGGCAATCCGGGATCGAGGTTTCCGAGCTCTTTCCCCACCTGCGCGAACACGTCGACGAGATGGCGGTTATTCGGGCCACCAAGGCGGATAGCGCCGCCCACGGGGCGGCCTCCCTCCAGATGAACACCGGCTTTGTCCGGCAGGGACACCCCTGTCTGGGATCCTGGGCCAATTATGGGCTCGGGTCCTCGAATAACAACATGCCGGGGTTCGTGGTTCTGGTGAACGGGGCCCCCTATTCCGGGGCCCAGAACTGGAGTGCAGGCTTCATGCCCTCCGGCTACCAGGGCACGGTTTTCAAGACCTCGGGGACTCCGGTGCCCAACCTGACCCCGGGCATGAACCGGTCACGGGAAACGCAACGGGATCAGCTGGACCTTCTCGCGGAGTGGAACCGGGAGCACCAGCGGCACCTGCCGGTGAATTCGGAGTTGGCCGCCCGGATTGAATCCTACGAGCTGGCCTACCGGATGCAGGCTCATGCCCCGGAGGTGGTGGATCTCTCACAGGAGAGCGAGACCACCCGGAAGCTCTACGGCATCGGGGAGGGGGAGGCCGACCGCTTCGGTAAGAGCTGCCTCATGGCCCGCCGGCTCGTTGAGCGGGGGACCCGCTTCGTGCAATTGTATCCCTCCAACTGGGACACCCATGGCGACAACGATAAGCGACACCAGAAGCTCTGCGGCCAGACTGACAAGCCCATCGCGGGCCTCCTTGCCGACCTGAAGGACCGGGGGTTGCTGGACGAGACCCTGGTCGTGTGGGCGGGAGAGTTTGGCCGGACCCCGGTGGGGACCGGGGGTCGCGATCACCACGCCGCCGGGTTTTCAACCTGGATGGCGGGAGGCGGGATCAAGGGAGGCACGGTGCAGGGTGCCACTGACGAATTCGGATTTCACGTCACCAGCGGCGAAGCCCATGTTCACGACCTGCACGCCACCATCCTCCACCTGATGGGACTGAACCACGAGGAGCTCACCTACTTCCACTCCGGGCGGGACTTCCGGATCACCGATGTGGCCGGAAAGGTCCTGCGCGACATCGTGGCCTGAAACGCCGCGGGGCCAGCGGCCGGGGTCGGGTAATTGTTGCCGGGGAAGTGCCAGGGGACCGCGGCAAAGTCGGACAGGCTACCGTTGCTTCCTTTCGGACCTGGCGGATTTCACCAGCCGCCTCTCCACGACCCCTGGCGCGGGCACTCTAGGGTTGGCGGTCCCTGATGCAAGAGCGAGTTTTGGAGGAGAGCCCTGCTGCGCTATCGGTTGTCCTTGAGGGTTTCCCGGAAAGATTCCGCAAGGTTGTTCCAACGCTTTTCCATCGCAGCGACCCGCTCAGGATGGCTGCCGGCCAGATCACGGGTTTCGGTCCGGTCCTTGGAGAGATTGAACAGTTCCCACGGGTCCCCCTTGGCGGCCACCAGTTTCCAGTCCCCCTGGCGCAGGGCGCGGTGGCCCTCGTGAAGCCACCAGAGTTCCTCGTGGAGCGGCCTTCCGTCGGACGGGAAGGTGCCTTTCAGGGAGCGTCCCGGGGAGGGAACCCTGCGTTGCGGAGTGAGGCCGGCGAGATCCAGGAGGGTCGGCGCGACGTCAATGACGTGGGCGGGAGTACGGCGCAGGGCGTTGTGCCCTTTGATGCCCGCGGGCCAGTGGAGGATGAAGGGGGTGGCGCAGCCTCCCTCGTGAACCCAGGTCTTGTGCCGACGGAAGGGAGTGTTACAGGCCGTGGACCAGCCGGGCCCCAGGCAGAGATAGGTGGCGGCTGAGCCCGCCTCCGCCGCGGGGTCATGTCCATCGGCGCGCACCATGATCTCGGCACTGGCCCCGTTGTCGGAGAGAAAGATGACGAGGGTGTTTTCCCAGGACTTCATGGCGCGCAGCTGTTTGAGGATGCGTCCGATCTCCTTGTCCATCCGTTCCACCATGGCGGCATGGATCGCCATCTTGGCCTGCTGGAACTTCTTCTGGTTGTTGGTGAGATCGGTCCAGGGCAGGGGGCGGTTGACCTCGCCCGGACCGAGGATCCTGAGGTGTTCGGGGAAGTGATAGGGGGGCCCGATCTCCCGTTCCACTGCCGGGAGCGAGCCCTGCACGAGGTCGAGCTTCTGCACCCGCTGCCAGCGTTGGGCTCGGATCCTGTCCCAGCCCGCGGCATAGCGATTCCTGCACGGGGCGATGTCTTCCGGGAGGGCATGGAGAGGAAAATGGGGCGCGGCGAAGGCCACGTACTGAAAGAAGGGTTTGTCCCCGTGACTGGTGGCGTGTTCCTTGAGATGGTCGATGGCGGCATCGGCCACTGCGATGGTCCCGTAGAAGCCGGACTCCCGCTTCACCGGGGGCAGTTTCACGTCGTCCTTCCAGTGCACCTGCGGGCTGAAGAAGCGGCTCTGGTCCTTGAGGTAGTAGGAGTGGTCGAAACCATTCTGCAGGGGCATTCCATCGAGGTGCCATTTGCCGGCGTGGTAGCAACGGTATCCGCCTTGCTTGAGATTGACCGGGACGAGGGGAGCCCAGGAGGGCCGGGTGCCGCGGTTCTTTGCGCCGGGCAGGTTGTCGCGGCGAACCTGCTGGGCGTAGTAACCGGTCAGGAGGGCCGCGCGGGTGGGCCAGCACCGGGCGGTGTTGTAGAACTGGGTGTAGCGCAGGCCGCCCCTGGCAAGGGCATCGAGGTGGGGCGTGCGGATCTCCCCCCCGTAACACCCGAGGTCCGAGTAGCCCAGGTCGTCCGCCATGATGAGCAGGACATTGGGCTTCGGGGCGGCCGCGGCAGTGGTCGCGACGAGGCCGAGAAAGAACGGCAGCAAAAGGAGTCTGGGAGGCAGCAGGGGCGGAGCATGCAGGGGGAATAAGATCCCGGGGAGTGAGCAAACGCGGAACATGAATGGAAACAAAATCTTGCGGCCGAAGAGCGAACTAAATGGAGAGGCCCCGATTGCGGTCTTTACATTCAGGGCAATATTACGGACGACCGCAACCTTTATGAAACAGATAACCCTCCTCCTTACTGCGGGCGTTTTCGGAATGGCTTCTGCCCACGCAGAAATCGGCGCGAACGAAACCACTGGAGAGTTCCACCTGAAGGCGGGGCTCATACACGGGGTTGGCACGATTGCCGGCACTGGTCTTTCCGCCGATGGAGAAGGATTTCGAGTTGGTGGAGGGTACCAGTTCACGGATCTTCTCAGCGTGAATGCCCGTTACGAGGCCGCCGATACGGATATCTACCAGGATTTTAGACTGACCGTAGATGGGAAGATGGATCTCACGGACGAGGTTTCCCTGCATCTGGGGGTAGGCTACGGCAACCAGAACATTTTCGACGGGGCGGTTGAGACCGATGGAGTGCTGGCGAACGTGGCTCTTTGCTGGGAAAGAGGGGCCTTCTTCGGTGGAGTAAACTATATGCGCGTTTTTGCGATCGAGACCGGAACAAACCAGCTGGATCGAGGCGTCCCGGTCGACCTCCCGGAAGAGGATTTCGATCTTCTTGAGATCGTTGCTGGTTATCGACTGAACGAGCGAATGGCAATCCTCCTCAGTTATGAAACACAGGTTGGTGGGGATACCCAGGTTGAGAAGGAGAAGCAAATCACGCTGGAGCTCAGGTATAAACTGTAGCCGACGTAGTTTCGCCCTATTTTTCCCGGGCTCATCCCCGGAAGTTCATCATGTCCGGGTGGGGATTGTCCCGACCGTCTCTCCCAGCTGCAGGGCTTACCTGCTCAGGCGCTTCACCGCGGCATCGAGAACGGTGTCTGATTTTCCCAGGCGATCCTGCGGGGTGGCCGCCATGATCACGTCCGGGGGCACCCCGAGGCCGTCGTAAGGCTCCCCGGTAGGTCGGAACTTCGCGGTCTGGCACAGCACCACTTCAAGCTCGGTGTTGGGCAGGGTGTAGCTCTCCATCCATCCGTTTCCTCCCCCGCTCGCCGTTCCCATCAGGGTGGTGTTGGGCAGCCCCTTGAACCCGCCGAGGAAGATGTCGCTGGCGCTGAAGGATCCACTGTCCTGCAGGATGATGAGGGGCTTGTCGTAGTAATAGGCCTTGGGGTTCATGGTCGAGTCGAAGGCCAGGGCGTAGAAGTCGCTGAATTTTCCCTTCGGAAGCGGCCAGGTGGGCTGGAAAGCCTTGATGGCGTCGCCGATGAGCCGGCGCTGGGCGTCCGTTTTCCAGTGGGAGGAGGTGACGGGCTGGGCCGACATGGCAGACATGTTGAACCCGTCCGGCATGGGTTTGGGCAGTTCCATCGGTTTGCGGTAGGCGGAGAACTCGATGATGCGCATCGGGGCACCCGGTTTCAGGAAGTAGGGCATGAGCGTCAGCAGGATGTCCTTGGATCCCCCGGGATTTCCCCGCACGTCGATGATCATTCCCGTGGTGTCCTTGAACCGGTCCATCCACCGGTCCAGCTGCCCGAGAAAGCGGGAACTCCCCGTCATCTGCGGGAGCCGGATATAGCCGATCTCCCCGATTCGGCGGCTCTCTCCGTCCGGGAACTCCACTTCCCTTTTCGGGCGTCGGGCAATTTTGACCTCCATCTCCCGGGTGCTCTTCTGGTCCAGGGACTCCAGCTCCAGGGTGATGATCTCCTTGCGCGGGAGGGCGAGCTCCTCCCTGATGTAGTTGACGTTGGCCAGCATGCGGAGGGACTGTCGCAGCCTCCATTGGGGGGACTCCTTGACCACCACGTAGGAGGCCACCTCCAGCCAGTCGGCGATCGGGCGCCCGTCGATGGCCTTCACATAGGGGTACTTGTCATCGAGGAACTCCTCCCCGTCGCAGAGGTAGATCCGGCTCTGGTCATTCCCCGCCACGTAGGGCGCATAGCCCCGGGGCATGTATTCGGAATGAGGGATGGAGAGCCTGGCGTGCCCGTCGCAGAAGAGACTGATCAACTTGGCCACCTGGAGGCGGAACTGGTTGAGGGAGGTCTTTTCCCCGAGGGCTCCGCGGATCGCATCGAGGGCTCCGCGGTAGTCCACCGGTCTCAGCTCAAGGTAGGAGAAACAGGTGACCAGCACATGCTCAAGGTAGTCGAGGTCCTCCTCCAGGGCCCTCCGGGCGATGAGCTCCGATTCCCCGAGGTCCGGCTTGGTGACGAGGAACTTGTGCTCGGCGGCAACCGTCTTGCTCCGCTCCCGGGCGATGGATTCCGGGTCGAAGAGCACCCCGGAAAGGACGTGGGTCTTGATGTAGGAGCGCACGACCTGCCGGTCCGTGGGCGCCACCTCGTAGGCTTTCTTGACGAAGGGCAATCCGCGCTTCGGTTGGCCGAGCCCCTCGGCGAAAACCTGCCACCCGAGCATCGCCATGGTGGGGGCATACTCAGGATGGTCCGGCGCCATCTGGGCCAGCAGGCGGGCCGCCTCCTCCGCATTGCCGCGGCGGAGGGCACGCATTCCCTCGCGGTAGGGGTCGAGGGTCGGCTTCTCGCCCTCGGCCAGTCCCGTGAGCTGGAGATCGAGGTGGAGATCACTGCTGGTGGGGCCCGACTGGTGGACCTCCACCGCAATGGTGTTGAGGGCCCCGTACTTCAGGGAGGCGGCTGGGATGGTGGTCACCAGTTCGCTGCTCTCCCGGATGGCTTGGGTGGCGGCAGTCCGGGAGGTCAGCTTTCCGGCCTCCAGGTTGCCCCGGGCCACCTCCCTGCCGTTGAGGTAGATCGCCACGCCGTCATCGTAGGTCGCGAGGAGGCCCAGTGCCGCGAAGTCGTGCTTCTCCTTGGCGCCCACCTTGAAGGTCCTGCGGAAGTAGGCGGTGAGGGGCTTGTTCCCGGGATCATCGCCAAACCGGATGGTCGTTCCCAGGCCCTCCTTGCCGTAGCCGAGGGGGGCCTTGCCCTTCTTCCAACCGGAGTCGTCGAAGCCGGGCTTGGCCCAGTCCTCCCCCGGGGCGGCCTTGCCATCCAGGTAGTGCCACTCCGTCTTCCCTCCAGCAGGGAGAAGAATCTCCTCCGCCCCGGTGGTTCCGGCGGGGAGCATCAGGCAGGCCAGCACATGGAAGGATACTCTCATGACGGGCGAACGCTAGAGCATGCGAGCCGGGTGGGGACAGGCCAAATTCGAGGGAGTGTTGCGTAGGATCAACGTGCGGATCCCAATCCGGAACCCGGAGGGAGGGAGCAGGGCCGGAGGATCGCAGCCCGGCCAGCAGCCACGATATAGAATCGCACTAGTTCAAGGGGCGTGCTCTAATCGCATCCGGATTCCGGAAAGGAAGATCATGAGCCTTTGGACACCGCCGGAAGTACCCAAGGAAATGCCCTGCGAGAAATGTGGGGAACTGACCTCCTATAAAGGGCTCATCGGGGCCAGTCTCGAGCCGTGTGAGCATTGCGGGGCACCCCGGCCCCACACCCCGGCTCGGACCGGGTGCTGGCCGACCATCTTCCTGATTTTTTTCGTGGGAGCGTTCCCGGTGGCCCTGATCGTCGGGGAAGGCGCGATCGCCGTCATCTTCCCCCTGTTCCTACTGCTGTATCTGGTGATGTTTACCCTGTTCATCGTCGGGTGTGTGATGATGGGGTGGAAGATGAACTGGAGAGCCACCTCGGGGTCTCTTTTTTTCGGCCTCCTCGTGGCGGCCGGATCCGTATGCGCCCTCTACGCCATAGGCGTCGAGGCAAAAGCGTGGATGACCCCGGCGGTGGTGGCGATTGTGGGCATGGCGCTCCTCTCCTTTTTCGCCCTGTCCCGGATTCGAATCGTGGACCGATCGGAAGATCCTGCAGGGCAGGAGGAAAAGGCCGGACAGGAGAAGAATCTCCACGAGGAATAAATCGACCACTCGGGCGATGGCCCAAGAAGCATTTCCCAGAAATGAGGGAGGGGGAAATAATGGGCAGCTGGCGATTAACTCAGGAACGCTACAGGATCAACATGCAGTCGCCGTAAGCCGAGACTCCGAACTTAGTAGCACAAAATAATTTAGTGACCGCAAAACTGGCCAAGAATGACGGATTTAAATCCATTAAAATTCTTAAAATTGCCTGTTCGGTGTCATCACTAAAAGGAAATGTGCGGTTAGCTTCAGAGCTTGTGTGGTGCGTTTTTGGTGCAGGTATCTTTCTGCGTCTCTTACCCAAACATGTTAGTCATAATGCATTGATTGTAAATGACTTGCATGATAGAAAGAGACATTATGAAGAATTATAACCTATTCAAAGTAAAGCCGTATCGGGCCAATGAATTCAGATACGATTGGAGTAAGAAAGCTCTAGAGCGCGAGAACCTCTCTGGGGTGCTCTCTGTGGCGCG
>JAAZXD010000500.1 GCA_014240355.1 Roseibacillus sp.
GAGGGAGAGCTTTTCGAGAAAGCCGTAGCGCCCGACCGAGACGATGACTGCCACGACGAGGGCGGTGAAGAGAGTCCACCAGATCAGGCCAAAGTCGGCCAGGGCCGGGATCTGCATGAAAATGAGGGCCACTCCTCCCACGATCCCGCCGACCTGCAGGAACTTGAAGGACATGATGAGGAGCCAGATCCAGATCGAGAGGTGTCCCCTGCCGAGGCGGGGCCCGGGCAGGTCGTTGAGGGCCTGCATGGTGGTCCGACCGGTGTAGATGGCGTGTTTGCCGAACTCGAGCTGGAGGGCGACCTTGACGAGGCAGGAGAAAATGATGACCCAGAGGCAGACGAAGCCGGCCTTGGCCCCGAGGAGGGTGGTGGCAAAGAGTTCCCCGGAACCCACGATGGAGGCCGAGAGGATAAACCCGGGTCCGAGAAAGCGAAGTTTGCCCGAGAAGGTGGTGGGGGGCTCGAGGATGTCATCCTCGGTGAGGCGATACGGGTTTTCAGCCATGGGGTAGAGCAGTTTGCATGGATTGGAGGGCTTGCTGAAGCTCCAAATAGGGCAATGGGGAAGGAAAGGGGCATTATGGGGAGATTTCGGTGAATAGGACAGGGCGCCATCGCCGTCGAATGGACCGAATCCATTTGTATTATGATGAAGCGTTTCCTGTTCCTTTCCCTGGCTCTTGTTGGTGGGTGTGTTTTACCTGCCTGTGATTTCGCGAAGTTCTCGGCAGATATCGAATCAAGGAAACTGAAGGAGAAGGTCGCGCAGCTCGAGAAGGAGCGCGAGGATGCCGCCCTCGATGCGGAGTTGGAGGAGGCACGTCGCCAGCTGGAGATCGCGCTCACCGCCCTGGAAGGGGAGGATCCCGATGTGGACGGGGCGCCGGATGATGCCGGGATCATTGAGGCCGAACCCGGCGATGCGGCGGATTTCACGAATGTGCCCCGGGCTATCGTAGTGGAGGAAGCACCCCGGAATGGGGAACTTCTTCCGGAGGAGGAAAAGGCGGTGGCAATTGAGGCGACAGTCCCGGCCGTGCTGCTCGATACCGGGGACCATCAGATCTTCTTTGCGGAGCTCTCGAGGTTCGGGGAGTGGTTTGAGACCCGGGACTACGGATTCGTTTGGCAGCCATCGGCCTTGCAGACAGATCCAGCCTGGAGGCCCTATACCCGGGGGCGCTGGGTGAATTCCGACCAGGGCTGGACCTGGCTCTCGGACGAGCCCTTTGGCTGGGCGGTCTATCACTACGGTCGCTGGGTTCTCCTCGCCGAGCACGGCTGGGTGTGGGTGCCGGGGGATGACTGGGCCCCGGCCTGGGTGTCATGGCGCCAGAATGACGACTATCTGGGATGGGCACCCCTGCCGCCCGAGACCCTCTACGACGAGGTATACGATTACGATCCGGGAATCGACCTGGCCTACGATGTGTCTCCCGACTACTACAACTTTGTCCCGGTGGACCACTTCTACGAGCCGGTGCAGCCCCACTGCGTGCCGCGGGTGACGGTGATCACCATCATCATCAACACCCGCAACGTAACGCGCTTTTCGATGCGGGGAAACCACGTGCATTGCGGGGGTCCGGACTTCGCCTGGGTCAATCGGCACGCGCGGCGGCCCGGGCGTCGCTGCCAGCTCGACTTCGGGGGCGGCCGCGACCACTTCGCCCACCGTCAGCATCATCGTCTGCACGAGGACAGGTTGCACGTCTTCGCTCCGCGGGTCGATGCACCCTGGAATGCCGCAGTCTGTCCCAGCCGGGTAGCGGGTGACCTCGGTCGGGTCGATATCGTGCGGGCCGGCAAGAGGGAAATCAAACGGGATCTCAGGCACCGGCATCATGAGGCCTCGGTGCGGAGACATGAGGGCGCGCGGGAAGCCATCGCGACGACGGAATGCCAGGCGGCCCTGCGCAACAATCTGCAACGGCGGAGGGCAAAAGCGGAGGAGAGCCTGCGAGCTGCTACCGAAGCGGTGGCGGCAGCGGAACGGCGTATGCAGGACCGCAAATTGCAGCCAGAGGAGCGTGCGGAGGGACGACGGATGATCGAGAAGGCCGGGAAGGAAGTGGCAGCGGTGCGCGAATCGCTCAGAAGGCGGGGGCCAACTGAAGCACCCCGGCCCGTTGTTCCCGGTCCGGGCACGGGTGAGAAAGAGAATGCTCTTGAGGAGGCCCGGCGGCGAGCCCTTGCCGAGCAAAAACTGGCGGGAGCCAAGCGCGAGGAGATGGCGCGTCAGCGGTCCGAGGAAGGGAAGCGGCGTGCTCTTGCCGAGCAGAAGGAACAGAAGCTGGCGGAAGCCAAGCGCGAAGAGATGGCACGGCAGCGGGCCGAGGA
>JAAZXD010000501.1 GCA_014240355.1 Roseibacillus sp.
CTGGAACAAAAGCGCGAATCAATTTATTGCCGATTCAAAAAAATAAGAGCCTTTCCAAGGCATACCCCAACCCGCTAGCTTAGGAGATGCTCTTTCAGAAAGCGTTTACAGCAGCTCTATTTCTTTCCTCCCTTTCCGCACAAGAAAAGAGAGCAACACCTTCAGCAGCACAATTTGGTTTCACCAACCTCTTTAACGGTAAAGATCTCGCCAACTGGGTCGACGTCAACACTTCGCCCGAAACTTGGTCAGTGAAAGATGGAATCCTCGTTTGTTCCGGCAAGCCCATCGGGGTGATGCGGTCAGAAAAACAATACGAAAACTTCATTCTCGTCATCGAGTGGCGGCACATGGAAGCCGGGGGAAATTCGGGGGTCTTTCTCTGGAGCGATGCCCGGCCTGAAGGGAACCGGTTACCCCGGGGAATGGAGGTGCAGATGCTTGAGCTGCAATGGCCCTATATTCACGCCGACCGAAATGGGAAGCCGCGCCACCTCGGCTACGTGAGTGGTGAGCTTTTCGGTGCCGGGGGGATGAGGGCGATTCCCGAGAACCCGAGGGGCAGTCGCAGCATGTCCTATGAGATGCGCTGCAAGGGCAAGGGGGAGTGGAACCGTTACGTGGTGGTGGCGGTGGATGGGACCGTAAAGCTCTCCATCAATGGGAAATTCGTCAACGGCATCCGGGAGGCGGATGGGCGGAAGGGCTATCTCTGCCTGGAGGCAGAGGGGGCGGAGATCCATTTTCGGAGGGTCAGCATCATGGAACTGCCGGATGGACGGGCGGAAGAGCTCGACATGGTGCTGGGGGGTGAACTGGACGGGAAGAAGGACTGAGTGGATTGGGCCGGGGCGATCGCGCCATCCTCAAGGGGAAGCAGCAGAGCCAAGAGAATCAGGAATAATTTATGCATTGCTGTGCGGGAAGGATTATTTCCTCTTTAAGGCGCTGACTTTTTGACGGAGTGTCTCCAGTTTGCCTGCAAACTCAGGGTCATATTCCTTCAGTTGACGGGAAAGCCACGAGTCGGTTTCAAATTCACCGAGGAGGGTTTCCATTCGGCTGATCTTGCGCTCGATCTGGGCCTTGGCATCTCCCTTGTTCAGTTCCTGCTCGAGGGCTGGAAGATCTATCTGCATTTGTGCAATCTTGCGCTCGACTGCCTGGCGTTTGGCCTTTTCCCGCAAAACCTTGATTTTTTCCTCACTGGCCTGCTTGGCTTCCGGGGAATAGTTCATGCCCTCGGGAATGGGCCAGTTGTCAGTCCGGAAGGTCGGAACAGGGATGCGTTCGCGACCGACCAGATTGCCGGTGGGCCAGTTTGCCCAGCCATAGCGCGCAGCCACCGGTTCCTTTACGAGGTCACTGCTCAATTCAATGCACCATTTATTGTCCACCTTGGATTCGCGTGCCTTGGCCGGGTGCCAATGACGATTGTCGCCTGCAATGATAAAGCCCTGGATCGGCGCCTTGCCTTCACGCGGCATCGGCAATACCTGCCAGGCGGCATTGTTCTCGATGTGCTTCCAGCGATCATGGACAACCGGGTCCTGATCAAAGTAGAGCAAGAGCTTGCCGTCCTTCGTTTTCATTTCCGTGAAACGGTTTCCGCGGTGGACTACCTTTTTGTCATAGACGTTGGCCAGGGCCCAGAGTGAAGCGTATTCTGCCACCGGTAGTTTTTCAGCGGGGTGAATGTAGGAATTGCCGGTAGGATAAGTGGCAATCATGCCCGCATTCGGGTCGTCCTTGAGAGCGCGGCGCTGGATGTCGCGAATAATGGCATAGCCTTCGGCAACAACGGCCACCTCGGGTTCAATCCCGAAAGTTCCCCAGCCGGGCTGGCTGATACAGCCGAAGGGAAGGGTGTCATCACCGAATGCCTTGCGGAAGGAAAGCGAGACCTTTGGGAAGGTGGACTCATAGCGCGTCCAGCGCATGAAATTGTTGTTTTCGCCTTGGTAGTAGAGGACGCCACGGAGGCCCAGTTGACGAATGGGCATCACGGTCGCATTAAACAAACCGGCTGGCGGACTCCATCCGGCACGGGGATCGCCGGGTTTCTTGGGCAGTCGCAAACGTGGCTCCTTTTTCCCCTCGGCCTTGGCCTTGGCAAGCTTGGGCGAATTAATCCAACGTGGTCCGAACGGCGAAACATTGAAACCCGTATTGCCCAAACGGTAACCTTGGTCGGTGGGAAAGCCGTGCTTTTCGAGCCCCTTGAGGAACTGGGGATCGTAATGCTGCATAAAGGTCATTCGTCGGCCGTCTTTAAGTTCGTCGGCCTGTTCAACAACTTGGGCGTGATGAAGACCGACAAGGGCGAATCTCGCGACCCG
>JAAZXD010000502.1 GCA_014240355.1 Roseibacillus sp.
GCGGCCCGACGGTTGGACTCAGCGGAGTGAGACAGAGGCGGGCGGGCTTCCAGGTTTGTCGTCACCAGAGGGAGTGTCCCCCGTCCTGAAAGGGGAGCAGGTTGTTGCTGGTTGGATTGATGCGGAGAATGATCCCTGCAGTCTAAAAGGGGAGCTTCGGTCCTCCTTTTCCATCCATGCCGCCCATGAGGTTCTCCATGCCGCCCATGTCACCCCCGCCGAGGGCGCCAAGTTGTTTCATCATGTTCTTCATCTTGCCCTTCGACTTCATCATTTTGCGCATCATGCCAAATTGCTTGAGGAGCTGATTGACCTCAAGGAGAGTGCGACCGGAGCCGCTGGCAATGCGTTTACGGCGCGTGCCCTTGATGATCTCAGGGCGGGTACGCTCCCTGGGAGTCATGGAAAGCACGATGGCCTCCATGTGCTTGATTCGCTTTGAGTCGAGGGCGCCGGAAGGAAGCTGTTTCTTGATCTTGTTGAAGCCGGGGAGCATGCCGAGCAGTCCCTCAAGCGGCCCGAGATTCTGAAGCATCTTCATCTGTTCAAGAAAGTCGTTAAAATCGAAACGTCCCTTCTCCAGTCGCTTGGCGGCCTTGGCAGCCTTCTCCTCGTCGAGGTGTTCAGCGACCTGCTCGACCATGGAGACGGTGTCTCCCATGTCGAGGACACGGCCTGCCATGCGGTCGGGGTGGAACTCATTGAACTGGTCGAGATTTTCCCCTTCGCCCACATATTTGATAGGTCGACCGGTGACCGCACGCATGGAAAGGGCGGCGCCACCACGGGCGTCCCCATCGAGCTTGGTGAGGACGATTCCGCTGAGAACGACCGCTTCGTCGAAGATTTGTGCCACCTTGACGGCCTGTTGGCCGGTGGCGGCATCCGCCACGAGGAGGGTCTCGTTCGGCTTGAGAAATTTGTGGAGGTCCTGCAGTTCCCTGACCAGGGCGCGATCAACTTCCTGTCGGCCTGCGGTATCAAAGATAATGCAGGATCCGGACTGACGTTCCGCCCACTTCAGAGCGGCCTTTGCGACCTTCACCACGTTCTTTTCTCCTGCCTCCGGAGTATAGCAGGGGACATCGACCTGCTTCGCGATGGTGGCGAGCTGGTCGATGGCGGCGGGGCGATAGAGGTCGCAGGCCACAAGGAGCGGACGGCGCCCTTCCTTTTTCAGTCGCAGGGCGAGTTTGCCCGCGGTGGTGGTTTTGCCGGCACCGTTCAGTCCGCAGAGCAGGATGCGGGCAGGGGGATTGAGATCGAGAGGCGCCTGGTCGCCGCCGAGGAGGGTCGTCAGCTCGTCGTGGAATATTTTGACGATCTGCTCGCCGGGCTTGATGGACTTGAGGACATCCTCGCCCACGGCCTTCTTCTTGACGCTCTCGATGAAGGTCTGTGCCACCTTGTATTCGACATCCGCTTCAAGGAGGGCGAGACGAATTTCACGAAGGGCGTCCGAGATGTTCTTTTCGGAAATTCGGCCCACCCCCCGCAGGTTGCGGAAGGTCGCGTCGAGATTGTCAGCGAGCGAAGAAAACATAGGAAAAACGGGGATGGAGGTATGATTGCCGGGGAAGGGGAGCGGGGATCGATCTGGTGAGGAAGGGTTCGTTCCTTTCGGTGGAACCGGGATGTCGGGTGAGCTGGGTTCTGTGCCCTTATGGGCAATAACTCAATAAAGAATACCGTTTGCCTACTCTCCCGCTCCCGCCTGATAGGCAGCCTCCCGCTCGATAAGAAAGCTCCAGCGCAGGGGGGATTCGTACTTGGTTCGCCCCCTCAGGCGCCACTGCACGTTTACTTCGCACACGCGGTGACGCAGGCGGCGGTTGACGGTCCAGCTGAGTTGGGAGGTGGCGGGCTCATACTTGTGCTCCACCCTGCCAAAACCGGACACGCGCATGACAATGGATTCCGCATCAAGATTCTCCACATCGGAAAGATCGGCCCTGATGGAGGGAAGTCGTGATTCGATGCGGCTGCCAGGTTCGGGCACGACGGGATGCGGGGTGGTCTGGACAACGGCGCCCACCAGGGTCTCAGTGCCGAGGATGGACTTGAAGGTGGTGGCCTGTTCGAAGTGAAGGTCGGAATTGCCGTGAATGATGTAGCGCGGGAGTCGTCTGTCATCAAGGTCCCGGCGAATCTTCCCGGGAAGGACGGTGAAGAGGTAGTCGTAGCCATATTCCTCGGCTAAGGGATACATGGTCTCAGTAAAGTAGCCTCCGGGATAGGCGTAGGTGGTGATGCTCTGTCCAAACTTCGTTTCCAGGAAGCGCCTGGATTCGCCGAACTCCCGCCGGAGGAACTTGTCGTAGGCCTCGGCGCCCTTCCTG
>JAAZXD010000503.1 GCA_014240355.1 Roseibacillus sp.
AGCCTGAGGCCTTCATCCTTCCCGATCTGGCCGAGGCCTTTGCCGAAATCGACGCCAATCCCGATCTCGATGAGGAAGCCGCTCAGAAGGAAAAGAAGACAGTCGAGGAGAATCTCGATCGCCGGGGCGAAAAAATGCACTCCATCTCGCAGCTCCTGAAGGCCTACTGCCTCTTTGAGAAGGATGTCGAGTATGTCGTGCAGGACAACAAGGTCATTATCGTCGACGAAAACACCGGTCGAGAGATGCCTGGCCGCCGCTGGTCCGACGGACTTCACCAGGCGGTGGAAGCAAAGGAAGGCGTCGAAATCGAGCGTGAAACGCAGACCTACGCCACCATCACGATCCAAAACTACTTCCGTCTCTACGAGAAACTGGCCGGCATGACCGGAACAGCTGAAACGGAGGCCGCCGAGTTTTCCGACATCTACCGTCTCGACGTTCTTCCCATTCCCCCCAATGAGCCGAATCAGCGTGACGACCTCAACGATCAGGTCTTCAAGACGCGGCGGGAAAAATACAATGCCGTGGTCAACGCCATCCAGTCAAGCCACCAGGCAGGACAACCCGTTCTGGTGGGAACCGCCTCCGTGGAGGCTTCCGAGACCCTTTCGCGCATGCTCAAGCGTGCCAAGATTCCACACTCGGTACTCAACGCCAAATATCACCGGCAAGAGGCCGAGATCGTAATCCGGGCAGGACAGAAGGGATCCGTAACGGTCTCCACCAACATGGCGGGCCGTGGAACCGACATCAAACTGGCGGATGGTGTTCCCGATCTCGGAGGTCTCATGGTGGTAGGTACCGAGCGCCACGAATCAAGGCGTATCGACCGTCAGCTCCGCGGACGTTGTGCCCGGCAGGGCGATCCCGGCGCCTCGCAGTTTTTCATCTCTTTCGAAGACGATCTCATGCGCAACTTTGCCGCGGCCGAGAGAATGACCAGCATGATGGAACGCTTCGGTATGGAGGACGGCGAGGCCCTCGAGCACCGTTGGCTCAATCGCTCGGTGGAAACCGCCCAGAAGCGCGTGGAACAGCTCCACTACCGACGTCGGAAGTACGTCCTGGACTTTGACGACGTCATGAACAACCAGCGCGAGGTCGTCTATGGTTACCGGAACGAGGTGCTTGCCTCGGAAGATCCCCGCGAGCTCATCTACGAGATCGTTGACAAGGTCATCCCTTCCCACGTTGAGAGTTACCTCATCGACCGCGATGAGGGCTCGCCCGACTACAACGAACTCATCGGATGGGCCAATACCACCTTTCCCATTCACCTCGACCGCTCTCCCGAGACCTTTGACGGAAAGGACCCCGGGGAAATCAGCGAGCTCCTCATCGAAAAGGTGAAGACGGCCTACGAGCTCAAGATCCAGGTGGAGGATCCTGCCCTCCTTGACCAACTCGAACGCCACATCATCATGGTGGCCATCGACCGCCTCTGGCAGGAACACCTCTATAACATGGATGCCCTGCGGGATGGCGTACACCTCAGGGCCCAGGGCCAGAAGGACCCTCTCGTGGAATACAAGAACGAGGCCTACAACCTGTTCGTCACCCTCATGGACAGCATTGAGGGCGAGGTGTTGAACAATCTCTTCCGGAGCACCACCAACCTCGAGAAATTCGAACAGTTCCTGCACGATCTTCCCTTTGAGATGAACGACCAGGAAGGCCATACGGGCGGGATTGGTTCCGGCCATCTGGCCACCTCCGGACCGGCCGCCGAATCCGGCGGGGCTCAGGGTGACAGGGGCGGACTTAAACTCAACATTCCAAAACGCCGTCCCAGCATAAAGGTGAGCCGCAACGAACCCTGCCCGTGCGGATCGGAAAAGAAATACAAGATGTGCTGTGGACGCCAAGCCTAGCATCCGGCAGGCGAGAGACGCAGGTTTGCGACCTGAAATTCCCGCTGTTGCTACAAAATCTCCGCTTGACGGCCTCGTCGAGCCTTCCTAGTCTCCGCGCCTCCAGTGAAGGGGCTGAATTTATCTATTCCTCTATTCGTATGGCAAAAAGTCACGAGCGCGGCATCCAGGTAAAGAAGGGCGAGTCTGTCGACCGGGCCCTCAAGCGGTTGAAGCAAAAGCTCGACACGGAGGGAATCATTGAGGAAATGCGTCGCCGTCGGGCCTTTGAAACGCCTACCCAACGCAAGATCCGCAAGCACCGCACCGCCATCAAACGCAACCGTGTGCGCTGGCGCTATGTCTCGGAAGCGACCGAGAGGAAAATCGCAGAACGCAAGGCTGCGGCTGCTACACAAGCGAGCCAGGAAAACCCTTCCTGAGTGAACGGCACCCTCTTCGAGGTGCATGCCGGTTAATATCC
>JAAZXD010000504.1 GCA_014240355.1 Roseibacillus sp.
GGGTGCGCCCTGTGGATCCTGTTTGTCCTGTCGGCGAGCGGGATAGCTGCTACGGCATGGTCAACTCCACCTCGTCGATATACCATCCCGTAAAGGTCTCGATATTGTCGGACTGGAAGCGGAACTCGATCACCACGGTCTTCCCGAGCGCTTCCACTGGCAGACTGTAGCTCTCTGACTTCCAGCTGAGGTCGAAGTCACTCACGAAGTCATCCAGGACGGCCAGGATCGTGTCGTCTGTTGCGTCGAGAATCGTCACGGTGCCGAAGTCGCCGATTCCATCGGTGTCTACGATCTGGTGATACTGCAGGGTGGCGCCGATTTCCGGGGGGACCTGGGTGAGATCAATGGCCGGCGAACGCAGGACGACGTTGGCATCCATTTCAAATTCTCCATTCAGATTTGTTCCCGCGAAGTTCAGTCCCCCGTGCGCCTCGTAGAGGGTCGAGGTTCCAATCTCCCAGACGGTGCCGGCTTCACCAGTGGAGTCGGTTTGCCACCCCGTTCCGCCGTCTTCAAAGTCGGCGGAGAAAATGATTTCGGGTGGAGCGGGAAACTCTTCCACCGCGAACAACCGGGTTGGCTCCCCGTCCAGGGGGAAGGTCACGCTGTTCCTGGGGGGAGTGGCGACGACGTTCTCGTGACCGCCGAAGATGGGCCAGCTCACGGGCAGGCCCACAGCGGGGTCGGTCTCGCTGCGCAGGTTGTAGAGCTTGAACGGTTGACTGTCCCAGCTGAGGGTAACCGTGTCTGCCACGGCGTCGTGGGAGACGAAGAGCGGTGCGCGCACTGGATCTGCGACGAAGGTGATCACCCCGTGGGGGCGCTCCGCAAAGAACTGGCCCGTATTCCAACTCCAGGTCGGGAGGTCGCCCAGGGCACTGATCATGCAGACATTCAGGAACCAGCTGTCACCCACTTCAGGGGGGTCTGGGTGGTAGATCTCCATGTCGGTTCCGGCTTCGGAATCAAAAATCGCCCACGGGAAACAAAGTTCGATGACTCCGCCGTTGGCGCCGACTTCGGAGACATAGTCGATGGCCACCCCCTCCTCCTGGGACGAACCCGCCGGCCAGTTGCTCCCGCCGAAATTGGCGTTGATGCTCGCTTCGTGAAATGCCGATCGGAATCCGGGATCAAATGATCGATCGAAGCGGCTCGTCTTTCCGATGTCCGGGTAGATGACGGGATGGTAGCCATCGAACATGTTTCCGCCGTTGCCGTTCGGTTCGTCGTCATTATCTGGATCGATGTAGAAATTGAGGTTGTTGTTGCCGCCGAATCCACTGGTGCCCCCCGGCCAGTTGGTGAGGTTGGTTTCGAAGAGGAGATAGAGGGCCTCAGCATCCCACAGGAGGCGGAACTGATAGTGCGGTGCTGGCTTGGAGCCTTCGGGTGCACGCAGGAGGTGCTCGATGATGGATGGCTCGGCGGAATCCCACTCCCCGGGGTCGATCCTGGCGTCCAGAATCGGCTTGGAAGAAGTGAATACCGCTTCGATGCTGGGTGGTTCTCCCTGTGCCGGGACCGTTACGACGGAGGTCAAGGCCAGGAGAAAGGCATAGGCAATGCACAGGGAACTGCGCGAGAGGGGCAGGATTTTCGCTCGGGGAGTGTTCATGGATTTTGTGGATTAAGGGCACTTTGATTTAGTCTGAGAAGGAGCAACAGACAAAAGTTACTACCAGAAATCCCTTTTTCAGCCCGGGCTTTCTGAAACTCCTCCGCGCCGCTCCGCGGCGCCCTGGTGCGATTGATCGTCATGATGGAATGACTCTCTTCTCCCCCGCTTGCCGTGCATTCGAGATCGCGGCAGAATAAGTTCGGTTTCGCCTGCTGAGCTGGTATCCAATCTGACCAGTTCTCAAAGTGCTGTGGTGCCCGTTTCGACGGGATTGTCGAGCTGGGCGCCGATTGGAATCCGTCACGTTGTCATGCCTCCCCTAGCGGTCGTTTTTGAGGGTCCGGGCCAGCCATTGAGCCTGAGATCCTTTCAGGATCCGTGCCCTGGGGAAGGGCAGGCCGTGGTGGAGATTTCGTGTTGCACGCTCTGTGGGAGTGACCTGCATTCCATCCGGGGTGACCGACCGGTTGAAACGCCCTCCATCCTTGGCCACGAAATGGTGGGGTGGATCAGTTCCCTGGGCGGTGACCTGCACGATGAGGCAGGAGTTTCGCTGGAGGTGGGAGACCGGGTGAGCTGGTCCCTGGCGGCGTCCTGTGGGACCTGTTTCTTCTGCCGCGAGGGGTTGCCACAGAAATGTGAGGCCCTGTTCAAGTACGGCCACCAGCAACTCAGCGATAGGCATCCTCTCAGCGGGGGCCTGGCGACCC
>JAAZXD010000505.1 GCA_014240355.1 Roseibacillus sp.
CGATCTACTGGACGAGCGACAGAAGGCGCTCGGGCTCTCCATCATCCTGATCACTCACGATCTCGCGGTGGTTTCAGAAAGCTGCGAGGTCGTCCATGTCATGTATGCCGGACGCATCGTGGAGCAGGCGCCCACCACTGACCTCTTTACAAATCCGCAGCATGCCTATACCCGCGCCCTTCTCAAGAGCATCCCCGCCACCCACCAGCGCGGAGAATCCCTCTACACCATCCCAGGCATCCCGCCCGACCTTTCCCAGGAACCCACCCACTGCTCCTTCAACCCGCGCAACACCATCGGGGATGCCTCCCGCTGCCTGACCGATCGTCGCCCGGAACTGACCGAGGTCGCAGAGGGACATTTCGCCCAGGACTGCCCCGGTTGCCTCGCGAAATAACAGCTAGTCCTAACTGCGGCAGAGGCAGCCCTGGAGACGAGAACCGGCCGTCCCCGTTGACCCAGGATTCCGGTTCCCGGCGAAACCTGATTTTCTACGCCTCAATCTCCTCTCCACCAACGTAAAAACCGATCTTGCGCCTCTTCTCCGGTTCAACCTTCTGGGTATAGCACAGGATCTGAAAACTCGACTGGTGCGAAACAAACATGCAGGGCGCTCCGTCGAGACCCCCCTCCACCACGACGCTGGAATGCCCGTCTTCGCCAACTGAACGCACTTTAATGGCGTTTCCATTCGAGAGCAGGGCGAGGATCACAGGTTGTTCATCCTCCCCCAGACGCTCACGCCACTTCTGGACGCGGTGCGCCAGGCGTTTCACGAACTCTCCCGCCGATTCGAACCGATGCTGCTGCTCAGCCGGCATGTGCGCGAGAATCTCCCCGATATCGGGCATGCCAGTCGCTCCCGGGAGGCTGAGATACGGACGGCGCAGGGGACCCTTGTTTTCAGCTTCCTCGCTCATGAATTCCCGCGCTTCTCGATTACCGCGTAGGCATTGTGGTTATGAATGGATTCGAAATTCTCCGCCTCTATCCGGTACCATGTGATCATTCCATGCGCCTCGGAGCGAGAGGCCACATTCCGCACCAGATCTTCCACAAATACCGGATGATCGTAGGCGCGCTCCGTCACCTCCTTTTCATCGGGTCGCTTGAGCAAGCTGTAGAGCTCCGAGCTGGCCGAACGTTCCACCAGATCCACCGCATCCTCGATCCACACTGGCTCCGAGAACCGGATCGCATAGGTCACCATCCCGCGCTGATTGTGCGCCCCGCGGTTGCTGATTGCCTTGGAGCACGGACAGAGCGTGGTCACTGGCACTATTACGGTCAGAACGAAGTCAATCCCACCTTCCTTCTCCGCATCCACTTCAAAACGCACCTCGTAGTCCAGGAGCCCCTTCTTCTTGGTCACCGGTGCGGACTTGGACCGGAAGAACGGAAACTGAAAGCTCACGTGGGCGCGCCGCGCATCAAGACGCTCCAATAACTCCTGCGGCAGGGACGCCATGCTGCGCACATCCAGACAGTTGCCATGCGAATTCAGAATCTCGACGAAACGGCTCATGTGGGTGCCCTTGTAGTGATGCGGCAGGTCCACTGCCAAAGCGACCGTGGCAACCGTACGCTGCACCTCCCCGCTCTTCTCACGCACCTCCACAGGAAAACGCAGGGACTTCACACCCACCCGGTCGATCGGAAGATTACGATCGTCCCTCTCGTTCTGCATGTCCGTCAGTTCGTGCATCGGTCCCCTAGGTCCAGCAACTTCGAGACAAGACCAGAATACCGCCCAGGAACCGAACGCTTCGGAATCGGTTCAGGGCAGCAGATTCACCGCCCGGGCCCGCTTGATCTCACGCGTGATCTTGCGGTGCATCTTGGCGGATACGCCAGTCACTCGGCGCGGAAGGATCTTGCCAGTTTCCGTGGTGAACTTGGAAAGAACCTCAGGACTCTGATAGCTGATGCGATGCATCTCGAGGTCGAGACGCTTAGTTGTCATCTGCTTGTTAGCCTTGCGAAAGGCAATCCGCCGCTCCTTGGTTTTGGGCTCGCTCATGATCAGTCGTTAGCGGAGTTCGCGGTGAAGCGTCCGGCGCTTGAGATAGTGGTTGAACTTCACCTTCTCCAACCGGCCCGGCGTCCGCAGGCTCTTCTTGTTGCGGGTGGTCACGTAGCGGGATGGCTGCTTGCCCTCCGCTTTCGCTTCGGTGCACTCAAGGATGATGATGTCGCGCGGCATGACTTGCGAAAAGGGCCGGAAACCTCGCCAATCAGGCGCGTGCGTCAAGCGAAACTGCTGGCGCGTTGGCCGCCCCCATTCCAAGCCCGATTGCATCTGAACTGCGGAATTTGCGGTT
>JAAZXD010000506.1:0-2074 GCA_014240355.1 Roseibacillus sp.
CCAACGCGACCGCGGTGGGCGACCTTCGCAATGCCTCCACCCTGTTCGAGGGCGCAAGTGCCGCTCTCGACATAAGGGAGAACTCCGAGGACCTCGAACTGAGGCAGATCAATCCTCTGGCTCTCATTACCGCCAACAAGAGCGTCCGTGCCCGACCACTTGACGGATCCCCTCCCATCCCCGGACCCCATTATCTCGCCGCCTCCATCTCCCGCGGCAACGAGCGCAACGACACCACGGCTAAAGCCACCTCACGCATGATCGTGGTGTCAAATTCTGATTTCCTACAACCGCGCTCGCGCCACAGGGAGCACATCGATTTCCTTCGAAATACGAGCAACTGGCTCATTGGCCGGGAAGAACTGATCGGCATCGGCCCCAGGCCAGTCCAATACTACAAGCTGCTCCTTCCTTCCCGGAAGGTCTCATTCGTCAACAAGCTCAACCTCTTCTTCATTCCCGGCGCCTTTATCCTGGCGGCCCTCTTCATCTGGAATACCCGACGGGTCTGACCGCGGCCAGGTAACCGATCGCATGCTTCCCCAGAACGAGTTCCCCGAATAACCTCTCCGGACTCCTTTCCTCTCGCCCCATGCTCTCCAAGTGGTTCACCCTCAGTCTGGTGATTCTCGCCTCCGTGGTGGGGGGGCTCGCATGCATCCAGCTCTTCTTTCATCAGGATGACCTGGGCAAGATCTTCGGAACGCCGCCCCGCCAGGCAGGTGACGTCCTCTACGAAAAATTCGATCCCGGTGCTGTCCACACGGTGGTGATCAGCAAAAGCTCCGGAGAGCGGGCCGAATTCGTGAGGCGAAAAGGCATATGGCGCATGGTGGATCCCAAGCAAGACCGGGCGGATTACGCCATTCTTCAAACGATCATCTACTTTTCCCGCCATCTGCAGGTGGAAGATGTGATGAGACGTAAGGACATCACCCTTGAAGAGGCCGGCATGCGTGCCTCCGGCACATACAGGGGACGCTATAACATCACTCTCAAGGATCGCACTCAGAATACGCTGGCCAACTATCGACTGGGACGCCCCACTGCCTGGCATCGGCTCAATGATAAGGATGGCACCCTGGCTGAGACCTTCTTCGTTCGCCCGGCTAAGGGCTCAATGGATGATCACATCTACATCTGCTCGGCCCCGGAAAAGCTGAAGACCAGTGTCCGGCAGATCCTTGATCGCGGCCTCAGCCGCCTGCGCGACCACCACCCCCTGCTCTTTGATCAACAGGGCATCGCGGACATCACCATCAGAACCAAGGGACGCGAAATCGTCCTCAGTCGGCCCGATGCAGATTCTCCAGCCTGGAAGATGACCAAACCCCTCGAATCCCGAACGAAGCCCGAGATGATCAACGGACTCATCGTGGGCCTTGCGCAACTGGAGGCCATTCGCATTCACGACCTCAAATCGGTCACTATTCCTCCCCGCCCTCCCGGTGAATTTCTGGTTGAAGTCGAGCTCCGTCATTTCGAATCCGACGGCAGCCGGGGACAGACCTCCAACACGCTCACAATCGAACCACCCTCTCCTCCCGACGCCGATACCGTGCTGGCCTCCATCGAAGCACGCCCCGACCTCGTTTTTGAGATCCCCCTTAAACCGGTCACCGGCAGCATGACTCTCAGCCAACTCCCGCTTGAGGTTGACCAACTGCGGGAGCGCACGCTTACCAGCCTCGACATCGCCACCCTCAAATCGATGACCATCCACCAGTTCAACGATCCGGGATTGATTCATGTATTCCTGGGCATGGGACGCACCGGACAGGCCCGGTGGATGTTGAACCAGGGGGGCGATACCGCTCCTGCCAACGAGGCTGTAATGGCCCGCGTCCTGCAGGCGATTTCACTCAACGAAGTGATCGGGTTCGCTTCCAACGCTGCCAGCAACCTCTCCCGCTACGGACTCTCCCCGCCCGCCAAACGCATCATTCTCGATCTCAGGGAGGGTGACCCCATCGACCTTTTCTTCGGTCGGGGCGTCAACGGCCGATTCTACGCCATGCGCCACGGATCATCCGCCGTGGCCGAGATCGATGCCGCTACTTACACCTCCATCGCC
>JAAZXD010000506.1:2084-2311 GCA_014240355.1 Roseibacillus sp.
GGCGGGACTCCCTGCTCATGCCCTTCTCCATCGTCGACCTCAGCATCATGAAGCTCGAGAAGTTTCCCTTCCGGGTCCCCCTGGCTGACCCGGCCCTCACCTTAAAATACAAGTTCCTCTCCGAAGATTGGGAGGCCCGACAGTTCGATGAGGACGTCAGTGCCAGCCTCAACAAGCACCGTGCCAACCAGTTCATCAGATTCATGGAGGCCCTTCGGGTAGAACGC
>JAAZXD010000507.1 GCA_014240355.1 Roseibacillus sp.
CGGCTTCGGTTCTTACCGGCCTATCGATTCCCGAACATGGACTTGGAGACTCCGGTTCGAACTCCCTGTCTGAACGCCTCGATACTCTGGCCACGGTCCTGGCCCGTGCGGGGTTTACGACGGCCGGATTCAGCTGCAATCCACTTATAGATGCGGCACGCAACTTCCATCGGGGCTTCGAGGTTTTCCAAACGGTGAGCTGGAAGGCCATCTCCGAGGTTGAACCCGCGGTCAAGGAGTTCTTGTCCGGCGTGGGGGAGGAGCGCTTTTTCCTCTACCTGCAACCCACCGATCCCCATGTGCCCTACCGTCCACTCGAGCCCCATCTGAAACGACTTGGGATTGGTCCACCGGGCGACATCTACGATGAGAAGGCGCGAAGTGTGCTGGATCGCTGGTACGCAGGAGGGGACGTAGATTCTGCGCGGATGGAGCGCACCAACGCTCACAATCTGGACCTGTATGACACTGAGACCGCTGAGGTGGACCGATTCCTTGCTGAGCTGGTAGCCAAACTGGAGGAGGAGGGGCTGGCGGACAAAACACTAATCTGTATCACGGCAGACCATGGCGAAGAATTCATGGAGCACGGACTGGTTGGCCACTTCAATCAACTCTACGAGGAATCCGTGCACGTCCCACTGATCTTGTGGGGTCCGGGGGTACCGGCGGGCCTTAGGGTTAGTGTGCCTATTGAAAATAGACACGTGGCGCCCACTCTTCTGCGCACGGCAGGGGTCGAGTTGCCCGAACGCATGGTGGGCCCGAACCTACTTTCCTTGGAGGACAGGGGGGCCTTGGAAGATCAGGGGGTTTTCCTTCTCAGTCAGAAGGGGCGTCGCGGAGATTTCCCGGGCCGGGATGCTGTGGACCTGGGGAGCATGTGCAGCTTGATCGAAGGTACCTGGCAACTCATCCGTTGCGTCCAAAAGGAGCCGGTCAGGAAAAATTATTACCTCCTCTTTGACCTGTCAGAGGATCCTGGCGCTCTAACGGACCTGGCCGTGCAGTTCCCTGAACGCGTACACCGCATGAATGCTCGCATTGAGGCTTGGTTGGCAAGCGGCCGATCGGCGCGGCCAGCACTCGTTCCCACTTCAGAAGAGACCCTAAATCTCATGCGTGATATCGGGTACCTAGGCGACGATGAAGATCCCGGGAGTGATGAAGGGCGCGCGCCCGTGGCGGACCACTCAAAGGAATCAGGAGCTGACCCCGTGGATGAGGTCAAAGTGGATCGGGACGTGAGCCCGAATCGACGTTGATGCTCATGGTCTCCCCCCCGGTGTTTCAGACTGTCCGATCCAGGCCACTTCTGGCTTTGGCGGCACTCGTGCTTCTCATTGCCTTGCCCGCACACCTCATGGTGGCTGCTGGGCGGGACGTGGCCGGTTTGGGGTGGGATGAGGCAATGCACGCAGCATTGCCCGCCGCACGCATGCTGTTGGGGGTGCAGATGGGGGAGCTTGGTCATGCTGCCGATGCGTTGGCAGGGTGCGACCGTTATCCGTTCGTCTTTCCTCTAGTGTTGGCCGTGGGGCAGGGCCTCGTGGGTATTGGGCAGGACGAGGCCCGTTGGATTGCCCTACTCTTGTGGTTCATCGTGGGCCTGTGGGGGGTGTTGCGCCTTGGTCAGGAAGTCTGGGCGGATCAGGAGGGCGAAACACCGCCCCGACGCGCGGAGCACCTACTTGTGCCGCTGGCCCTATTTGCGCTTGCTCCTCTGCCGTGGCGCTATGCCGCATCACTGTTTCTGGAGGTGCCCTTTCTGGTCATGGCCACGCATACACTGGCCTCCTGGATACACCTGCGTCGAAGTCCGGGTACGCCGTGGTCGGCGATTCGGGCCGGAATTTGGATGGCCCTGTGTGTCTTCACCAAGTTCAACTACGGCCTTCTTCTACTGGGGGCCTTAGGCCTCGATATTGTCGTGGGCCGAATCGTTGCGGAGCGGAGCGCGTCAACACCTACGACCACCGGCACAAAGAACAGGCCGTGGCTTTTTTGGCTTCCGCTTTTCCTTTTGTCCCTGTGGTGGTTCGTTCTCCCTTGGCCCGGCGCGTTGGGTATGGCTGGGCAGCACCGGGACGCTTTGGTGGGGTTTCTCGGCGGCAATCTGAACGGGGGGGGGCTTCCCTGGACCTGGCGCGCCTTGGACTTTTTGACCGGCGCGAGCGTTCATCCCATTGTCGTGCTGTTCGCCGGAGCTGGCGTGCTCACCAGTCTTCGCCAACTCTCACGTCCGTCCGTGCGCACGCTTTGGCTTGTGTTCTTGTGGTTTGGCATTCCGATCTCCCTGCACCCCTTT
>JAAZXD010000508.1 GCA_014240355.1 Roseibacillus sp.
ACATTGAACTGCATCATGGCCCCCACCAGCTCCAACCATCGAGCGTATCACGGAGAACTTGTCCATCATCCGGGCCATCTGGGGGAACAGTTCACAGATCTGGATACCGGGAACATTGGTCGAGATTGGTTTGAACTCTCCCCGGATCCCGGAGGGAGCCTCCATCTTGAGATCCCACATATCCTGGTGAGGAGGACCGCCTGCCAGGAAGATCATGATGACCGCCTTATGATCGAGCGGTTTGCTTTGCGTCCTGGATTCGGCCTGCAGGATTTGCGGCAGGGTTGCGCCTCCCAGTCCGAGTGCCCCTATTCTGAGAAACCCCCGGCGAGTCATCCCGTCGCAGAAGGCTTCTCCCTTTGTTCCGGTAATCGTCAGCATGACAGAGAGAATATCCTGATCTATTAAAGTCTAGCTTACTCAATTAGAAAGCTATGGCTATCGCCAAACGCCTGAGGTTATTCACGTTCGCACGTGTTCGCCTGAACGCTATTTCAGTGAGCTGCGTCTCAGGGTATGAGAGTGGTGGCGCTTTCCATCGATGTCGATCAACCCGAAGGTGACCTGTGGGTCCGGTCTGGTGGTGTCGAACTGCATGAGTGCGAAGGAGCAGGTTTTGTTATAACCCCATACCAAACCGTCAGTCTTTACCACCTTGTGGGTGTGCCGATTCGTCAGCCGCGAGCTCTCAAATTCATAGAGGGTGTAGCTGGCACCATTCGGGATGGTTCGCAGATCCGTCCGGTGCCGGTCGGCTGCGATGAGAAGGACGCCCGCGATCCTGTCCTTCCTGATCCAGGAGAAGATTTCGGCACGCTCCTCTGGAAAGCCATCCCAGGGATCCTTGCTCCCCGGTTTGATCCTGGGAGAGAAAGGGACCGGTGAGGCGATTACCTTGAAGGTCCCTGAGGATGCAGTCAGTGTCTTCCTGAGCCAGGCCTTCTGCACCGGTCCCAGCATGGAGCCGCCTTTCAAATCCCGGTAGTAGCGCCCATCGAGCATGATGAAATGCACATCGCCAATCATGAAATCGTACCAGCAGCCAGGTTGTTTCTCACCACTGCCGTAGGACGGATTGACCCAGTTCTGCCGGTAGATTTCCCACACTTTGCGTTTCCAGGCAGGCTTTTCGATGGCGGGTCCGGGCACGCAGTCGTTTGTTCCGAAGTCGTGATCATCCCAAATGGAATAGATCGCGGTCCGGGCCGTGAACCGGCGCCACTCCGGACGGCTCTGTCGGCGGTAATAACAGTAGTGCTGGCAGAGGCTGTGTTCGGGTTGATCGATATAGACGTTGTCCCCCAGCATGAGAAAGGCCAGAGGCTGGAAGGTCGAGATGTTGTCCCACTGGCGCTCCCACTCAGGGATGTAGCCCGCCCCGCCGCCGAAGCCGACAGTGAACGGTTGGGGGTTGTTCCGTGAAGGGAAGGTCCGCATGTTGGTCTGCCCGGAAGGGATTTCCTTGCCATTTACGAGCACCCTGTAGGCATAGGCCGTCATCGGTTTGAGTCCGTCCGCCCTGATGACCGTCGTGTAGTCTGCCTCCACTGTTGTGCGGCTGGAAAATTCCTTTTCCCCTATCCGGATTGTCACCGTGGCAGGTTCCTTGGTGCGCACCCAGAAGGAGGCAGCCTCGGAAGTGACTGCTCCGACCATCGGGCCGTGCACCAGTTCCACTTCGATCAGGCCTTCGACCGGGGGAAGTCTGGAGAGTAGTTTCCGGGGGCCCGCCACAAATCGTTCCAGTGGAAGGCCAGCGGCAAGGGCCAGCTTTCGTCTGGAGATTGCTTCCTCGATCTTGCCCTGGGCTGCCAGATTGAGAGTCTCTACGAAGAGCGTCTCGGCTTTGCCTGCATCCGGCTTCCTGTTTCCGCCAAGGATCGTGGCCACCTGTTCATGCTGGCCAAGCGCGATCTTCTGTACGGCGTTGCGTTGGACATCGTGCTGGGCCTTTGCAGGCGGGGCGAGACAGGCAGTGATCCCGATGAGGAGAGCGGCAGGGTGGGCGGGAAAGGGCAGAGAAGTGAACATGCGGAAAGGAAACAGTGTGCCGGAGGGATGGCGAGCATCAGATTTTCCGCTCCCACCGGGGCAGAGTTGAAATCCCATGGGTGAGGTGGCAGATGTGTCCTGGCGGGGCTCCAGGAGATGCTCCTCCTTCACTGACTGGGTTCAGGAGGCACTTCGTAATGATAGATCGGGGCTTTCAGGCCCTCTCCAACAGTGAAGTAACTCCGGCCATCCGCAGAAAAGGCGATTGCTTCGCCCTTTGGTTCGTGACGAACGGGGATCCGGTGAGCCGGCTTC
>JAAZXD010000509.1 GCA_014240355.1 Roseibacillus sp.
CCCTCCACCCCGTCCATCTCCCTCCTCCAGGGTCTTGATGCCATGGTCGCCTCCATCCTCAAGGAGGGCCTTCCGGACCGCTATCAGCGCCACGCCGAGAACAATGCCCTGGTTCATCAGTGGGTGGAAGAGCGAGGTTTCGCACATTTCGCCCCCGAGGGTTACCGCTCCAGGACGCTCACTGCAGTGGCCAACAATCTGAAAATCGACGTTCCCGCATTCGTAACAGCGGTGCGCGAAAAGCACAACTTCCTCATTAATGGCGGCTACGGAAAAATCAAGGGCAGAACATTCCGCCTGAGTAACATGGGCAACGAGACACCAGAAAGCATGAAGGAGCTTCTGGCCGCACTCGACGATGTGTTGCCGGAGTTTGTCTAAGTCCCCAACGACTCCAGCGGCAGGATACCGCAGACTGGATACCTCCGCGAGGTGGAAGCCCCCCCGGGCCGATCAGGCAAAGTGCCCTGCTCCCATCAGGGATTCATCGCCTCCTCGATCTCCCCGACTTCAACGGGGAAGTTCTCGAACAGATTTATATTCCCGTCCCGGCCGATCAGGACATTGTCCTCAAGCCGCACTCCAAGATTCTCCTCCCGGATATAGATTCCCGGTTCCACTGTGAAGACCATGCCCTCCTTCACAGGCTCGTAGGCGTTGCCCACATCATGAACGTCCAACCCCAGGTGGTGACCAATCCCGTGCATATAGTATTTTTTCACCAGGTGTCGATCCTCCGGATCCTGCCCCTTTGCCTCTTCGGCACTTATCAGTCCGAGTGAAATCAACTCAGCCTCCATCAACTCGATGGTATGATCGCGCCATTCCTGTTGAGTCACCCCTGGCCGAAGGAAATCCGTGGAACCCCGCTGGACTCTCAGGACGGAGTTATAGACATCCCGCTGCCGGTCCGTGAATCGGCCATTGACCGGAACAGTTCGTGTCATGTCAGCATTCCAGTTTGCCCATTCCGCACCCACATCCATAAGAACCATCTCTCCATCCTGGCAGGTCGTATTATTCTCCACGTAATGCAGCACGCAGGCGTTCTTCCCCGAGCCCACGATTGGTGGATAAGCAAATCCTCTTGAGCGATTGCGCACGAACTCGTGCAGGTATTCCGCTTCGATTTCCCACTCACCGACACCCGGTTCGATGAATCCCAGGACACGGCGAAAACCGGCCTCGGTGAGGTCAATCGCCCTCTGCAGCTGCTTGATTTCCTCCGCGTCCTTGATCACCCGGATCCGGTCCATGACCGGAGCCAGTCGCTGATAATCATGGAGTGGATAACGGGCCTGGCATTCCCTGATGAAACGCACGTTGCGCGTCTCCACAACCACTTCGGCCCGGAGATGCTCGTTGGTTGCCAGATAAACTGACCGGGCCTGAGGCATCAACCGGTGGAAGTGTGCCTCGAAACTGTTGGTCCAGTTCACCTGCTTGATCCCGGAAACTCCAACGGCCTGCTCCTTGGTCAGTTTTTCCCCCTCCCAGATTGAAATAATCTCGCTGGTTTCCCGCACAAAAAGGATCTCACGGTCCTTTTCCTCCTCTGCATCCGGAAAGAGAATCACCACCGTCTCCTCCTGGTCCACACCCGAAAGATAGTAGAGATCCCTGTTCTGAACGAAGGGCAGCACTCCATCTGCATTGGTCGGCATGGTGTCATTGGCGTGAACAACGACCATTGAACCCGGCCCCAGCAACTCCGCCAGCCTGGCGCGGTTCCGGGCAAACAGCTCACTATCAACCTCCTCGGATCTCATGCTGCAACTACCTAGCTGATCAGCCCCCCGCTGTCTAGCCACCTGACCAGCCAAGCTTGCCTCGCAGATTCTCGTAGTGACTCCGACCCGGGAGTCGGACGAGTTGAAGTGGCGATGAACCTTTCTCAATCCGCACCACACTTCCCTCCCCGAGGTGGAGGACATCCCGGCCGTCCACCGTAAACAGGATCGCCTCCGAGTGCACGCCGTCCGCGACCACCTCGATCATCGAGCTGTCCTCCAGCACCAGCGACCGGTCACTTAGACTGTGGGGACAGATCGGAGTGATGACGAAGACCCCGGCCTGCTCACCAATCAGCGGCCCGCCCGCCGCCAGGGAGTAGGCCGTCGACCCCGTAGGGGTTGCCACAATTAATCCGTCAGCCCGATAGTGATTGAGGAGCTCCCCGTTCACCCGGGCCTCCAACGAGATGAGCCGTCCCGTAGCCCCGCGCATGAGGACGACCTCGTTGAGCGCCATAAAACTTCGCTCCACCCCGGACTG
>JAAZXD010000050.1 GCA_014240355.1 Roseibacillus sp.
TTGGCGCGCAATGCCGAGCGCGCCTTTTCCACCGTGGCAGGATCCACGCTCAACCCCTGTACAAGGTAGCGGTTATCCACTCGAAGGGAGGCAGTCAGGACGGGGTCCGCCGCGCCGATCTGCACGACGAGGCCACCCTTCACCCGGGAACTGCGGACAGCGTCTTCAAGCGAAGCCGGAGCGGCCAGAATGCTAGCTCCAAGAAGAGGCAGAAAAGGGAGGATATGATTAATCTTCACGGCCATGGTTGTGCCCTAGGCCCCCTAGAGTGGGACTCCGCCCCGGCTTGCTCAACTAATCATTCCTGGAAATCTCCTGTCAGTGGACTTTTCATGCTTCAGAAAGGGGGCTAGCCTCCAGAATTCCCATGAAAATCACCGTCCAGTTTCTCGGTCAGGCCCGCCAGTTGGCGGAATCCGACCGTGTGACGGTGGAAGTGCCGGAGGGAACCTCCGTGGATGCCCTCCTCCCGGGGCTTACCGCAGAGGCCTCCGAACGCCTTCTTGCCGTGTTGGTCGAGGACCAGAAACTTCACCGCAGCGTGATCGCGATCCTGAACGATGAGGCAATCGACCCAAGCGACCAGGATCTTCTCCAGGACGGGGACGAACTCAGCCTCTTACCCCCCATGTCGGGCGGATAGGAATCTACCACATGGAATTGACCGGTGAAGAGCGCGCCATCTACGAATGGCAGATCTGGGTGGACGGACTGGGCCCGTCCGGACAGGAGCGACTGAAGGCATCGACCGCCCTCGTCACCCGCGTGGGCGGACTGGGAGGACCTCTTGCCCAATCCCTCGCCGCGGCGGGGATTGGAAAACTGATCCTCGCTCATGCGGGAAACACAAAACCAAGCGATCTCAACCGGCAGATTCTACAAACCCACGGTCAACTCGGGAAGTCACGCATCGAATCCTGCCAAAGGCGCCTGCTCGATCTGAATCCCCGCCTGAAGGTCGAGGCCGTGCCAGAGAATGTTCATGAGGGAAATGCCGCTGAGCTCGTCTCAGGGGCAGATATTGTTTTCGATTGTGCACCTCTCTTCGAGGAACGCCTCCTGCTGAACCGCGAGTGCGTCCGCCAGCACAAGCCCCTTATCGATGCCGCCATGTTCGGCCTCGAAGGCCAACTCACCACCATCATCCCCGGCCAGACCCCCTGTCTGGCCTGCCTCTACCCCGAAATTCCACCCGGCTGGAAGCGCGAGTTTCCTGTCATCGGCGCTGTTTCCGCCACGGTGGCAAACCTGGCCGCCCTGGAAGGAATCAAGCTTCTCGCTGGCTTTGGCGAACTGCTCACTTCCAAACTTCTCGTTTATGATGCGCGTTCCATGACCTTCCGCAAGATCGCCATCCACCGCCGCGTCGATTGTGCTGTATGCAGCACGCTCACCCCGGGAACTCCTGCTGAGAAGGACGACTAAGAACCCTCTGAACCTGCCTCACTCGGTCGAACCTGCCGCCCCCCGGATTACTTCGGTTAGTCAGCCTGCTGGAGAGCGCCGGCAATCTCCTCGGCGTAGCGGGTGGCGCATTCTCCTGGTGAGCCCGCCTCCCCGTAAAGCACCCCACGGGACACATTCACCACATTTGGCGCCTGACGCTCCGCTCCCGTCAACATCGAGAGATCGCCCCCCTGCGCACCCAGCCCCGGAATCAGGAGCGGCACATCCGGCAATCCGGCCAGCACATCTTCGCCGGCATTCGTCAACCCCACCACCAGCCCAACCTCCGTCCCGCGCTCTTCCCCCGCAGCCCGCTCCGCGAATTCACCGACCAGCTCAAAAATCCTGCGCCCCCCGCTCTCGCGCCGCTGCAGATCATCACTGCCGGGATTCGAAGTGACCGCCAGGAGGTAGATCCCCTTCCCCGGGTAGTCGAGAAAGGGCTCCAGCGAATCGTAGCCCATGAAAGGGTTCAGGGTCACCGCATGAGCCTCGAAACCCTCGAAACAGGCCTGTGCGTAGCGACGCTGCGTTTCACCGATATCACTGCGCTTGGCATCCAGGATGACCGGAACTCCTTCCGGGATACGCCCCATCACACGCTTCAGCATGGCCAGGCCTTCCGGACCCATTGCCTCGAAGTAGGCGATGTTCGGCTTGTAGCACGCCGTCCTCGCAAGGGTTTCCTCCACCACCTCGTCCAGGAAGCGCTCCACTTCTTCGATTTCATTGCCGTGCCGTTCAATACGCGGGTCCAGTCCAACGCAGAGATTCGATCCCGTCGCCTCGATGCGGGCCGCCAACTGATGCGAGTAGCGCACTTCCATCCGGGACACACCCTCGCCCACACCCCCGCAGGACAAAAGCGTTTCCTTCTCAATTATTGCTTCTGCCCGGGACACCCCTGCCCGGGATGCCATAAATTTCCTCCTTCCGGCTGCCCATGACCCTGTTCAATCGAAAAAAGCAATCTCAGACCCGGTTATGTCATTGAAAACACCAGACATTCACTTCGTCCTGTGATTCAACGGGGGAGTGGATTCCGTCACGGACCTTCTCCAGCAACTCGTCCGCATCCCCTCTGTCAACCCCGACGGAGATCCGGGTACGGACCGGTGCGGCGAGGAGAATCTCGCCCTCTGGCTGGGAGATTTTCTCAGTGGACACGGCTTTACCGTCACTACTGAGGAGGTGGAACCCGGTCGCCCGAACCTTCTTGCCTGCAGCCCGGGATCCGATTCCGACAGCCGTCCGCGAATCCTGCTGGGACCGCACCTCGATACCGTGGGAGTCGGAGGAATGACCATAGATCCTTTCGGCGGAGAATTGCGCAACGGAAAACTATGGGGACGCGGTGCCTCGGACACCAAGGGCTCCATGGCCGCCATGATCTGGGGATTGATCAGGAACCGGGAAAGCCTCGCGGACCTTGCAGTGGCGGTCGACTTCGTGGCCTTCATGAGCGAGGAGTCCGGCCAGCAGGGATCCAGACACTTCGTGCAGAAACACGGCGCAGATTACGAGTTTGCCATCGCGGGGGAACCGACCCAGCTCGACATCGTCCACGTCACAAAGGGATCCCTCTGGGCCACTCTCACAGCCAGTGGATTGTCCGGCCACTCCTCCCAACCGGAACTCGGCGACAACGCCATCATGAAACTGGTGCGCTCCCTTGACCTTCTGGAGAGCGAATTAGGGATGAACCTGGCTGATTTCACCCACCCGGTTCTCGGACACGCCACTATCAATGTTGGAATGATCAGGGGAGGAACCCGGGCCAACATCATCCCCGACCAGGCCTCCGCCCAGATTGATATCAGCCTTCCTCCCTCCCTGACCATGAAGGGAAGCACCCGGGAGTTCCTGGAGGCCTTCATTGCAGAGCGCGGCCTCCCCCTGACTCTGGAGAGATGTGTCGAAAACCCGCCGATGGAGGTTCCTGTCGACAACGAATGGCTCACCCGTCTCACCGCCCTGAACCCGCAATCCCGGCTCGTCGGCGCTCCCTGGTTCTCCGACGCCGCCCACCTCAACGAAGGAGGCCTTCCCGCCATCTGCCTGGGACCGGGTTCCATTCAGCAGGCCCATACCAGGGATGAATTCATCAGCATCGCGGACCTGGAAGCGGGAGCGGACTACTTCTCCAGGCTCATTGCCGGCCTTGAGGCGGATTGAACATCACCGCATGGGTTCCGCCTGCATCCACCTGTGAAATCAGTTGCCGGATTACAACCCTGTTCCTCCTGACCGGTTCAAATCCAGACAGCATCCAGGCGAAGCAGGGAAAGCCGGAAAAGGCGGAACCTACCGGGTGATCTCAACGAGTCTATCGAGATCCCGGACAATGACCTCAATGGCCTTGAGCCGATTCCTGCGCACCTCCCGATCATCGATATGGACGGCCATGCGACGGGCGGCACGGGCTTTCTCCACCCCTTTCTGAGCCTTGGCGCGCACGGTATCGAAATCGCGACTCCTGTTGGCCTTGCTCATCTCCTCGTTGAGTTTCTGTAATTCCACAAGAAAGGCCTGGTAGCGCCCATTCAGCTCAGCGTCGGAGAGCGCGCTGTAGGGCGAAACCGTGATGCTTGGTGGCGGCCTGCCCGAATCCCGCGGAGAACAGGAGGACAGCCCCAGAATCAGTCCGAGAAAACAGGACAGGAATTTAGCGGGAAAGGGCATCGGGATCGATTGGATCATGCAAGCCGGACAACTTCGTCCCACGGGTTAGGATTGAAGCACTTCAGGCAGGGTCGGGATTTCATTCGGGATTGGAGGGTCCCGCCTCCACCGCCTTATGGACCGAAACATCCAGCAGAGACGGCGGCGGCACCACTTCCTCCGGTATGACCGCCTGGCGATTGAGTTGCTCGCCGGTATTTTCACGCGCGATGTTATCGGTGAAGGGTCGGGCCGTGGAATGACGGTCTATCAAAATCCCGAACTTGTTGTTCTTCTCAGCCACATTCCCCTCCATGCCTGCCGTCGTTCCATCTCCCGCCACCAGGATTCCTCCCAGCAAATTACCCTGCGCGCGGTTCGCCCGCAAAACAGCCCGCGCACCATTGGAAATACTTATGCCCACTTCCCGATTTCCATCGATCGTACACTGAACCAATTCCGAGTGCACCCCCTTCGACATCAGAACCACTCCGGCAAGACCGTTGCGGGTGGCCCGAGATTTTGTGATCATCACCCGTCCGCCGCCCCACGCATCGACACCATGATGAATATTCAACTGAAAGCGACAATCTCCGGCCTCGGCGGCGCTCCCCTCACCGTATACGGCCAGCCCATCCCAGCCGCATTCTGAAACCTGCACGTTGCGCAGGCGACCGGTTCCCCCATTGATGACCGCCACCCCGTGACCGGATCCCTTATCGATATGGCAATCTTCCAGGCTGAGCTCCGATCCATCTGCAAGAACCACCGGATAGCGCTCCCCGGTATGCACGATTCCAGTCTGTCTCAACGTCACCGCGGCCACCCTGCTGCCGCTCGCCTCTTTGGTGGCCAGGAGGACACTGGCGCTCTCGGCATCGCACTGGATGATGGATTCGTCATGGCCCACCCCCTCCAGATCAACTTTCACGTTCAGGGTCAGAGACTCCGTGAACGTTCCCGCCCCAATCCGGATCTTGTCGTTCGGCCGGGCGGAGGCCAGTGCCTCATTGATGGTAGCGTAGTCCCGGGGCACCATCAACAGGCGCGCATAGGCCGACATCTTGTTGTAGAGATCCTCATACTCCTTCCGCTCGTCGAGCCGGATGGCTTCACGCAAGGTTTCCAGAGCGGCTTCCGAGAACTCCCCCTGGTCCAGGGACAGAGCCTTCTCGTAAAGCTTGCGCGCGCGAATGCGCCGTTCCTCCATGATCCGCATGCCCTCCGCGGTGGCGGCCTTGAATCCTGCAAGTTGTTCATGTCCCGGGACCATTGATTCCAGCTTTGCTGTGTGCGCCGCCAGAGTGGCCCACTGCTCTTCCTGCAAGGCTTCCCGGGATTTCTCCAGCAAGACCCCAATCTGGTCGTCCATTCGCCCCTCCCTGATGACCTTGATCAGGCCTGCCACCTCGGGATGGCTCGCTTCCATGCCCTGCAACTCCTCCAGTCGGGCATTCGCTTCGTCCCAGTTGCGTTCCTCGATTGCGGCCCGGGTGGATCCCACCAGGAACCCGAGTTTCTGTCGGCGGGCTTCCTCCTTGCCTTCGGATATCCTGCGGCGCCCCTCCCTGACCCGCTCCGGGTCGTCCTCAAGATCCACCAGTTTCGAGTAGATCGACTCAGCCCGGGCCCAATCACGACTCTCGACTGCGATGCGGGCATTCCCTGCCAGAGTTTCCAGATCCTGATTGTCCCGCGACTGACGCTCCTCGATGAGATACCGGTTGCCATACCACCCGGCCGCCACCACACATCCCACCAGGAGAAGAGAGAGAATCAACCGGAGGATCATGCCCCTGGCCCGCAAAGACGGTTCACGGCTTTTCTGCTCCACCACCACCGCCAGGGCATCGTTCAATCGGTCCAACTCATCGCGAAAGCTCCCCTGGAGCTTCTCGTCCTTGGTGGTTCGGACCAATTCCTCGAGTTTCTCCGCAACCTTCCCGAAAGCCGGCAAATGAGGTGAAACGATCGCACCAGGTTCGTAGCCGAGAACCTTCATGGCATCCTCGTAACTCATCTCTTCCTGGATTTGCGCCGTTTTCACCTGCCGAATCTTTGGACGATAGGGATCCGTCTTCCAATCCCAAAAGCCTTCGAGGTAACACGAATTCCCGGAGCAGACTGGTGACGTTTCCATTCGTTCAGGTCCACCTGACGCTGCACCCAGCGCACCGTTTCCTCCTTAAACCCATGGCTCTCAATGATCTCCTCCGGCGAGCACTGTTTCTCCACATACAATTCGAGGATCTCGTCCAGCGCTCCGTAGGGAGGAAGACTGTCCTCGTCCTTCTGGTCGGGTCGCAGTTCAGCGCTGGGGGGTTTCTCGATTGTGTTCCAGGGAATCACCTCCCCGGCACGATTAAGCCAGCGGGCCACCTCAAAAACCCGGGTTTTGGGAAGATCGCTGATAACCGCGAGACCTCCGCACATGTCGCCATAAATCGTACAATAGCCCACCGCCAGTTCACTTTTGTTCCCGGTGGTCAGGAGGAGGTGATTATACTTGTTGGAAAGCGACATGAGATACAGACCCCGGATACGCGCCTGCATGTTCTCCTCCGTAACATCCTCGGGAAGATCCCCGAAAAGGGGTGCCATGGCCGCCTTCACCGCCTCGAAAGGCTCCCTGATGGCAACCGTATCACAGCGCATTCCGAGATTTGCGGCCAGCGCGAGCGAATCGTCCACACTCCCCCTGGAGGAAAAGGCGCTCGGCATGGTCAATCCGTGGACGCTCCCTGCCCCCAGGGCCTCCACCGCCACTGCCGCGGTGAGGGCAGAATCAATTCCCCCGCTCAATCCCATGCAGGCAGTCCGGAATCCGCACTTTTCCACATAGTCGCGCACCCCCAGCACAAGAGCCCGGAAAATCTCCTCGGGAGGTTCAGGGTCGGCAGCCTCCGGAACCGCCTCGGCTTCAGCGCCGGATTCAGGACTGATATCGATCACGCGGACTTCCTCGAAAAAAGCCGGCAGTTGGGCTCGAAGCGCGCCCTCCCCGTCCATGACCACGGAGTTCCCATCGAAGACGAGTTGGTCATTGCCCCCGATCGAGTTGCAGTAAACCAGGGGCAAGCCGGTGCCTTTCGCCACCATGGAGAGCAACTCACGCCGCACCACGGGCTTCCCCAGATGAAACGGGGAGGCACTCAAATTGATCAGGATCTCGGCGCCGGCGGCCTGCAACTCTTCCACCGGATCCCGCTTGTAGAGCGGCCGGTGCAGATAATCTTCCGTCCACACATCTTCACAGATCGTGATCCCCAGCTTGCGACCCCGCCACTCAACCGGTTCACACCGCTCCGCCGGCTCAAAATAGCGCCGCTCGTCAAAGATGTCGTAGGTCGGCAGTAGCGTCTTGAATACCCTTGCAACGATCCCCCCATTTTCGAGAAGAGCCGCCCCGTTTCGAAAAGGTTTTCCCGGGCCCTCCCCCCGGTTGTGATCCACGTAACCGACCAGGAGCGGCACCTCGCCAATCTCACTGCCCAGGTAATCAAGGGCCTGTAGACACTTGTCGACGAAACCAGACTTGAAGACCAGATCGCGAGGAGGATATCCCACCAGGGCCATTTCCGGGGTGACCACGAAGTCGGCACCCTGATCAACGGCCTCGCGATAGGCATCCACGATCCGCCTGGCGTTGGCAGGAAAGTCGCCCACCGTGCCGTTGATCTGCGCCAGTCCGATCTTCATCTGTCTTCCTGCCCCGCACTCATTTCCACCGGGCTCCACAGTATGGCACTCCGGACCGGGCTTGGAAACAGCGATTTGAATCCTGGATCCGGTGGGAATGTTTCGCTCCTACCAGAGTCCGTACTTCCCAAAGGACAGGGCATACCAGCCCATCAAAAAATTCGCCACCGCATGCATGACCACACAGGCCAGGAGACTCCTGGTCCAGACCGCGCAACCATACATCAACGTGCCCCAGACAAAGGCCGCCGCCCAGTCAGCCGGGCTGTGAATAAAGACCACCAGGGCCGTCACAACCAGGTAGCTCCTCCACGAGAAGGTCCCGAAGGGAACCTTCCAGTAGTCTCCGTCCGGATTCAGAATGAAGCGCATGAGAAACCCCCGCCAGAGCAACTCCTCCACCAGGGAGACCACCACAACCGCCCGGAGAAAGCGAAAAACGGTGGCCGCCCACCAAGCCATCGGGCTCTCGAAAACCCCTGGATTGAATCCGTCCCGGCGGGGCAGGATACCCAGGCTCTCTTTCCAGCCACCAGGTTCCTCTTCCGTCATCCCCCACCATTCATAAAGCTGGGTGGGTAGAATCCAGATTCCGATTCCGACAGCACCCAGCACGGCGCCGAGAAGCAATTTCCCCGGTTCCCATTTTAACTCGTATTGCCGCCACCAGAAAATCACCAATCCGCCCGCGAGCAACGTCTGCAGAGGATAAATCCACTGCTCCGGATAGCGGCGCCACCAGGACAGGTAGACATGATCCCGGAAAACACTCTCCAGGGAACCCGTGAGAACGGTCAACCCTCCGCCAATCAGCATGAAGGCGACCAGGGGCACCACATGCGCAAGCGTCTGGTCTTGTCTGATCCGCGCCAGGTTCATGGCGATTCCAGGGTTCCGACGTAGCGTTCAATTCTCTCGAGTGCCTTCTTCAGCTGATCGAAGGCCGTGGCGTAGCAACACCGCAGAAAACCCTCCCCACTTGCACCGAAAGCGTCTCCCGGCACCGCCGCCACATTCTCGGCTTCCAAGAGCCCCATCGCGAACTCTGCGCTGCTGAGACCGAAGCTCCGGATATCCGGAAAGACGTAGAACGCTCCCCCGGGCGAATGGCACTCCATGCCAATCCCGTTTAGACGCCTTACCACGAAATCGCGGCGCTCGTGATAACTCTCCCGCATGCGCTCCATCGAGGCCGCTCCGTTTTCCAGCGCCTCCAATGCTGCGGCCTGACTGGTAACAGGAGCGCACAGCATGGAATACTGGTGAATCTTCATCATGGCATCAAGAAGCGGAGCCGGCGCACAGGCGTAGCCCAGACGAAAGCCCGTCATGGCGAAGGCCTTGGAGAATCCATGGAGCAGAATAGTGCGCTCGCGCATCCCCGGAAGGGAGGCAATCGACACATGGGCCTCGTCGTCGTAGCGCAATTCGCTGTAAATCTCATCGCTGATCACTATCAGGTCGTGCTCGACGCAGAGCCTGGCGATCCCGGCCAGATCCTCCCCACTTGCAATCCCACCAGTGGGATTGGTGGGGAAGTTGAGGATCAGAACGCGCGAACTGGGCGTGAGAACGCCCGCCAGAGCCTCGGGCTTCAGGGAGAAGTCATCCCGCTTGCGGGTTGCTACCGGCACGGGCACACCATGGGCCATCACCGTCCCCGGCATGTAACTTACATAGCAGGGCTCGTGATAAACCACCTCGTCGCCGGGATTGATTAATGCCCGCAGGGCCAGATCGAGCGCTTCCGAGACTCCCACTGTTACAAGCACTTCACTGGAGGGGTCATACTGCACCCCGAAAAAACTTCCCACGTAGTCGGCAATCCTGCGTCGCAACGACATCAGGCCGAGGTTGGAGGTATAGGAAGTGTGGCCACGCTCCAATGAATAGATCGCAGCCTCGCGGATATGCCAGGGCGCAGAATAGTCGGGCTCCCCCACTCCAAGAGAGATCACCTCATCGCGCCCCTGCACGAGGTCGAAGAAGTCCCGAATGCCGGAGCGCGGCACCGCGGACACCTGCCGCGAAATTTTTGCAGGATAATCCATCGCTCCTACGGCGCCACGGGCAACCGCTCCGGATCTTCGTCCCCGCCAAAGGCGAAGCCGTTCTCCTTGTAGGTCTTCAGTCTGAAATGTGTGGCTGTTGAGAGCACTCCCTCCATTGTGCTCAGCTTCTCCGAGACAAACCGCGCCACCTCCATCAGGTCCTCTCCCTCCACCACAATCAGCAGATCGTATCCTCCGCTCATCAGGTAGCAGCTAAGAACCTGATCGAACTTCGAGATGCGGGCGGCAAGGCGGTCAAAACCGCCCTCCCTCTCAGGAGTGAGTTTCACTTCGATGATCCCTACCACCACGGCCTGCCCGGTCTTCGCCGAATCAACGACCGCCTCATAGCCAAGCACCGTCCCGTCCGCCTCCCAGGCGGCAATCTGCGCCCTGACTTCGTCTGCCGACAAAGAAACGCGCTCCGCCAGCTCCGCATCGGAAGACCGCCCGTTACGTCGCAGGAGCTTGAGCAATGAATGGTTGGACATGCCGGGAGGGCTTCTAGGGAGATCAGGCCATCATGGCAAGTCGTAGCTGTGGCATCCTGCATCGATCCCTTCCCCCGCAGGAAGCCTTTTCCTCACAGGTTCTCCGCAAAGAACCGCAGGGTGTCCACCAGGTGCGTCTCCCAGTAGGGCCACTCATGTCCACCTGGAAACTCCTCGTAGGTGTGCTCGACTTCTTCCTTCTCTAACACGGCATGAAGTTCCCGATTTGCATCGAGGAGCGAATCATCAAGACCGCAATCGAATCGCATGGGAGGCAAATCCTTCCGGTGGGCAAGAATGGATCCCAGGGCAGTCACCCTCTCCTCCGGGGTCTCGCAGAATGACAGGGACTCCTCCACGAAGGGCTCCAACTGCTCAAGCTTGGTAATCGAGGAGTGTGCCGAGATGGCATGGAACCTCGTTCCGAACTTTGCGCCCAGTCGAAGGGCCCCGAACCCGCCCATACTCAGGCCCGCAAGGAACCTCGGCGAGGATCCCGAGACGGGAGCACCAGCCTCCTCGGTGGCACGAGGCACTTCCTCCACTATCCAGCGCTCAAAATCCTTCCCCTCATGCGGCATGTAGGCCGATCCATCTCCCCATAATCCATCGCTCGGCATGGCGAGAACAAGAGGCGGAATCTCACCTGATGCAATCAACCGCGCAGCCGTCAGGTGGGCACCCCCGTTAAAGGCCCATCCCCAGTGAGAACTATAGACCCCGTGCAGCAGAATGACGAGTGGCAGGCTCTCCTGGAGCCCCTGAGCTTCAGGCAGAAAAAGAGAGAGGTCCGCCCGCTGCTTCAGGGCCTCGCTTTTCACGGTGACATGCCGAAGCCCCTCGCGCTCAAAACGCGGGTCACTGACCTTGATGGTTCGGAAAGCGCTCGCTGGAGCTCTGGCTGATTCGCCTGCCCATGGTTCTGCGGGCGATGAACTGGATTCGGAAGCGGGGAGGCAGGGAACCGTTGCAGATTCCGCCGGCGTAGTGTTTGGAGAGGGTGTTGTGAGCGCTTTCCCGGAAAGTTCATCAGGGCAAGCCCGACAAGGATGGTCAGAAGCCCCTGTCCGGGCAAAGCAAGAAGAGCGATGCCCGAGATCACGAGAGCCCCTCCCCCGACATTCTTCAGTATCAATCCCGTCCAGCGGATCATGGGATGCCGGGAGCCAAAAGTCCGGATCCGGTCCCGTCCGGGCATGAAATAATCCGCGCTCAGGAAGGAAATGGCCCAGGGAGTCAGAAAAATGGCCGCTACCACCGAAACTGCCGAAAAAGCGCCGAGAAACCAAAGAAGAATCTCATTATCCCGGAACCACTCAGTCATCACACATCGCTGACCTCTGGCCATGGCCCTCTGAAGCCTTACCCTTCAAGCCGGATTCTCCACCCCCTCCGCAACCCACTCCTGATGCGTCCGGGCGGCCCAAGGCCGTGAGCATGAGAATGTAATAAGGTAAATTCACTGCTTTTGTTACCGCGTCCCACTGCCCTTCACAAGGACCTTCCGATTCCTGAGGTCGAACGAATCCCCAGTCCGTACCGTCTCCCATTTTCCTTCAACCGGCGTGTCCTTCCTCCACTTCCTGGGATCGTAGATCAGCACGGCCCCTTTCTCCTTCCCGATCACCTCGAAGCGGTCCCCCTGCACCACAATGGCAACATCCTCATCGATGCCGATCCCGAGCATGGCCGCGCGGTCGAACTCCCTGTCCATCTTCCCTTCAGGATCCTCCAGCACCTCAATCAGATCCCTCTCCCGGCCCCGGGCGATGAGATGCTGGTCAATGGCGGTATTGCGCAGGAATCCGAACCCTCGCTGCACATCACCCACCATGATGGTGTTTCCACTGGTATCCCCCCTCGCCAGAAAGGACCCTTGGATGGTGGCTCCGGCTGAGGAACCCCCGATCACTCCACCACGCTCAAGCACCCGGTGAAACTCCTGCTCCGAACGTGTTCCTCCGTAGGCCCTGGTCAGACGCCACTGCCGCCCCCCACCGAACCATACTCCTGTGGCCCGTTTGATCGGCTTCACGAATTCCTCCGTGTCCGCGACCTTGGGATCATGCGTATGCAGCACCGTCACCTCCGCCACTCCCAGCTTTTCCCGAGCGAACGCAGTGACCCAGGAACGGTCATAATTATGTTTCGGATCACTGGACGCCGCGGTGGTCACCACTACGATACGCGCCCCCTTCCCTCCCGCCAGCTCCACGAACTTCCCGAGGATGATCTCCATTTCCTTTCCGCCACCGCCCACGATGACAAGTGATCCCCTGGCAGGACCAACCACGGGAGCCTCCTGGGCCATCGCCATCCCGAACAGAAGCAATACCACCGCCAACACTCCGCTCTTCATTGTCATCACCCCATAACAGCCCTCGATTTGTCTGCTTTTCAAGCGCACAATTG
>JAAZXD010000510.1:0-1925 GCA_014240355.1 Roseibacillus sp.
GATCCCGGGACCATGAGGTTCTTGATTCGCACGTTACCGAAGGTGCCGCGGGTCATCACCCGGTCGTTTCCACGCCGGGAACCGAAGGAATTGAACTGGGCTTTCTCCACCCCGTGTTCGAGGAGATAACTTCCGGCCGGGGAGTCCTCCTTGATGGCACCGGCAGGAGAAATGTGGTCGGTGGTGACCGAGTCACCAAAAATGCCCAGCGGGCGGGCATCGACGATGTTGACGATGTCGCCCGGGGTCCCGGTGAAGCCATCGAAGAAGGGAGGGTGCTGGATATAGGTAGAGGTTTCGTCCCACTCGTAGGTGGCGCCTGCCTTGCCCGGGATCTGGCTCCATTTGGGATTGGCGGAATCAAAATCGTCGTAAAGTTTGTTGAAGACCTCGGGGTTGAGGGCCGCCTCCAGTTGTTCCCTGACCTCGGCATGCGAGGGCCAGATGTCCTTCAGGAAGACCGGGTTGCCGTCCTCATCGCTGGAGAGAGGTTCGGTGGTGAGATCCAGGTCGACTCTTCCGGCCAGGGCGTAGGCCACCACCAGGGGAGGGGACATGAGGAAATTGGCCCGGACCGCGCCGTGGACCCGGGCCTCAAAGTTGCGGTTTCCGGAAAGGACGGAGGCACATACGAGATCTCCCTCCTTGAGCGCGGACTCGATAGCCGGATGGAGCGGACCCGAGTTGCCGATGCAGGTCGTGCATCCGTAGCCCACAGTCTGGAAGCCGAGCTTGTCGAGCTCCGGACTCAGGCCGGTAGCGTCAAGGTAGTCGCTTACCACGCGGGAACCGGGCGCCAGGGATGTTTTCACATAGGGCGCAATGGCAAGGCCCTTCTCGTTCGCTTTTTTCGCCAGGAGCCCGGCGGCCAGCATGACGCTCGGGTTGGAGGTGTTGGTGCAGCTGGTGATGGCGGCGATGAGGATCGATCCGTGGCCGATGGAGGTGTCCGTATCGATCGCGGTGATGGTTTCGTTCTCGAGGATGGGAGAGTCGAATTCGCCGGCCGGGCTGTCGAGGTGTACAGCCATGCGGGTGTCGCGGTTGTCAGCGGTCTCGCCGAAACCTCCCTCGGTGGCGGAAGTAGTGAAGAGTTCGTCGAAACGCTCGCGGAGGTCGGTTACTTCGATGCGATCCTGGGGACGTTTCGGACCGGAGACGGCGGGCCGAATGGAGGCCAGGTCCAGTTCCAGGAGATCGGTGTAGTCGCATGCTCCCTTGTCCGGGATGCCGAACATGTCCTGGGCCTGGAAGTAGTTCCGGACGGTCTCGCAGAGGGCGGGGTCGCGTCCCGTGCCCGCCAGATAGTTGATCGTCTCCTCGTCCACCGGGAAGAAACCCATGGTGGCCCCGTATTCCGGCGCCATGTTGGCGATGGTGGCGCGGTCAGGCAGGGGGAGGTCCTGCGCACCCGGGCCGTGGAATTCGACGAACTTGCCCACCACGCCGTGCTCCCGCAGCATCTGCGTGAGGTGGAGGGTCAGGTCGGTGGCGGTGACTCCCTCCGTCAGCTGACCGTGCAGGCAGACACCCACCACTTCCGGGACGAGGAAGGTGACTGGTTGGCCGAGCATGCCGGCCTCCGCTTCGATTCCGCCCACGCCCCAGCCCACCGCGCCAGCTCCATTGATCATGGTGGTGTGTGAGTCGGTGCCGACCAGAGTGTCGGGATAGTAGACGCTGTCCCTGGAAAGGACCCCCTTGGCCAGATACTCCAGGTTGACCTGGTGGACGATCCCGATCCCGGGGGGAACGACCGCGAAGGTGTCGAAGGCCTGTTGGCCCCACTTGAGGAACTCGTAACGCTCGCGATTGCGGATAAACTCGATTTCCATGTTGCGGTCGAGCGCCTTCGGAGAACCCGCGAAATCGACCTGCACGGAGTGATCGACCACCAGATCGACCGGCACGAGGGGTTCGATGGC